>JAICGQ010000033.1 GCA_025923035.1 Pyrinomonadaceae bacterium
GTTCATCGTCTCCGACTCGTTGACGTTTTCAGCGCTGCTGATCGGCTACAGCTATCTGCGCGCGTCGAATGTATGGCCCACGCCGTTTCCGTTCTATCCGAGCATCGTCTTTGCCTCGGTGATGACGTTCTGTCTGCTGTCGTCGAGCTTGACGATGGTGTTCGGCGTGTCAGCCTCGAGTAAAGGCGACAAGGCGGGAGCGCGTAAGTGGATCATCGCCACTATCGTGTTCGGCGCGGCGTTCGTCGTGCTCCACTTGATTGAGTGGAACCACCTGATCCATCAGGGAATGCGACCGTTCTTCCTGCCCGAATCGTGGGTGACGGCGTTCACGACAACTGACGGCGTGCCGCCGAGTCCACTCTTCGGCGCAACCTTCTTCACGATCACCGGACTGCACATGTTTCACGTCGCGACCGGTGTGATTTACCTCGCGGTCGTGGCCGCGCGTGTGAAGAAGCTCAAACACGAAGACGTCGAGATCAGCGGCCTGTACTGGCACTTTGTCGACCTCGTCTGGATGTTTGTATTCCCGCTGATTTACATCATGTCGGTTGACATGAACCACGTTCTGGCCGGCGCCGGTCACTGAGTCACGGAAGGGAAGCGAAAATGAACGCACACGCACACGCGGACGAGCATTTTGCCGGCAGTAACAAGTTGTTCATCTCGATCTGGGTCTGGCTGGTGGTGCTGACGCTCATCGAGATCCTTCTCGCGTACAAGCCAATGTCGCACGTCATCATGTTGACGATCCTGCTCGGCCTTTCGATCGTCAAGGCGGTGTTGATCATGGCTTACTTCATGCACTTGAAGTTTGAGCGGCTGAGCCTGATTCTCACTTTGGTGCCGATGCTGGTCGTCTGTATCATTCTCTTGTTTGTGTTTTTCCCCGACAGTTACCGGTCGCTGGGTTTGCGGTACCAGTTCAAACAGCCCGCGCCCGTGGCGCCACCTCCGGTTGAGGAGTAGAAATGAACTTTCGCGGATGGCGATTGGTTTTGTTGGTCGTTTTGGCGGCGGGCGTCGTGTTGCTTTTCACGGGTGTTGACGTGGAAGCGCAGTGTTCGATGTGTCGCGCGTCGCTGACGAATTCGCAAAACAGTCGTCTGGTCCGCGGGCTCAACCTGGGCGTGCTGGTGCTGTTGATACCACCGGTTTCGATCTTCTGTTCGATCTTTGTTTTGCTGAGGCGTCATCGAGGAAATGGCTGACGATAATCCCCTCGCTCTCGATGTAGAAAGACAGACGACGCGCGGGCGCTCGTGTCCGCGTTGCGGCGGCAAGATCATTCCGTCGAACCGCGCTGTTTACGAGGCGACAGCAGCTCCCGAAGGCGCGTTTCCCCTCTGGCAATGCGAACGTTGCGGGTACGAGGAAGTTAACGAACGAAAGAAGCCGGCCGGAAAAGCGCGACACTGATAAAACGAACCTGATGAGCAAAGAACTTGGACTGCTAAACATTCTCTGCATCCTGGCGGCGCTGGGTTTTCTGGTGGTTATAGTCATCAGCGCCATCCTTTCGGGTGACTTTTTCACGATCGACAACCTCTTTATCATCACCGTTTGTTTGGTGATGGCGTTGGTGTTTATCGTCAACCCGCTGCTTTATCTGAGATCGGAAGGGAAGTTGCCGGTGCCGTTTCTCAATCGATCGCACACTGCTGCTGCCGGTAACGGCAGGGGCGATTGGGGCCAGGTCAAATCGAGCACCCCGCCCCTGCTCGACGCGAAAGGCCGCGCCGTCCCTCCCGACGTCAAAGCCATGGTCACCCGCATGAACCAGGCCGAAGTGAAGGATTAAGGCCGCCGCGCACTGCGCGTTGAGAAGTCGTTTTTATCGTGGACGAGCTGACGAGAAAGGTGTTGCGGAGTTTCGCGCTGTGGCGCAAGGAGACGCTCGATCTGCACGAGTTGTTTGAGGCGGGTGGGAATGATCCCGAGGCGCGGACGGCGGTGTTTGATATCGTCGAGCGGCTGGTAAAGGAAGGCTTGCTGGCGGAAGAGGGAAACGACTTCTATTCATTGACTGAGAAAGGCAAGCAGGCCGCCGCGCAAAAGTAAAATCTGCGTTGTCCCCCAAATAGCATCTGTGTTGTCCCCTGAGTTCATCTCTTACCTGCCGCACGTCAATGCCTGTTTGAACGGCACCAGCTTCCTGCTTTTATTAACCGGTTACCGCTTCATCAGGGCTCGTAATATCGCCGCCCATCGTGCCTGTCAGATTGCGGCGCTCGGCGTATCGCTCCTGTTTCTGGCGTCCTATCTGACCTATCACTTCCATCACGGCGCCACGCGTTTTCAGGGCACCGGTATCGTCCGTCCAATCTATTTCACGATTCTGCTGAGTCACACGATCCTCGCGATCGTGATCGTACCGCTCGTCGTGCTGACGTTTTATCGCGCGTTTCGCAACGACTTTTCCCGCCACCGCCGCATCGCGCGCATCACTCTCCCGCTGTGGCTCTACGTGTCGATCACCGGCGTGATCGTCTATCTTATGCTCTACCAGATCTATCCTTCTTAAGCTCGATGGCAGAAGACGGCAACGGCAATCATCCGGGAATTCGTGCGGTCGAAGTGCGCAAGCGCACGCCGGGCTCGAAATGGATCATGCTGCTGGCGATCCTGTTTGTCGTCGCCACCTTTCTCGCCTGGTACTTCACCTGGTTCGGACGCGAACTCTCCGACGCCGACATCTCGAAGTATCTGAACGACGAAAAGAGCCCGCGTCACGTCCAACACGCACTGAATCAGATTCAGGAACGCATCGAGCGCCGCGATCCGAGCGCGAAAAACTGGTATCCGCAGCTCATCGCGCTGAGCAACAACCCGGAAACTGAATTTCGACTAACCGTCGCCTGGGTGATGGGCTACGATAACCAGTCGGCCGAGTTTCATGAGGCGCTGAAGAAACTGGTCCAGGATAAGGAACCGTTAGTACGACGAAACGCGGCGCTGGCGCTGGTCACCTTCAACGATCCGAGCGGAAGAAATGAAGTGCTCTCGATCCTGAGCCCGTTTCCGGTAAAAGCTCCGGCGGCAGGCGTGATTGCGAGTAGTTTGAAAGAAGACTCGGAGATTGCCCGCAACACGCTACTCGCGCGAATCCAGGCGCCGGACGGGAAAGTAATAGAATTGCGCTCTCCGTTGCTGGGTCGAATCAATAAGATTCTCAAGACGAACGGCGCACACATTTCAGCCGGTGACGAAGTGATGAACATTAATTCCGACGAAGGCAGCGTGTGGGAAGCGCTGCGCGCCTTGTCGTTCATTGGCAGGAAGGAAGACCTGCCGATTATTCAGAGTTACGCGAATTCGACGACAGTATCGAATCGTATTCGCGAACAAGCTACATTAACGGCTAAGCAGGTGGAGCGGGCGGAGCATCGGGAAGAGTGATGCCGTGCAAGGCTTCCCAATCGTCGGTCGGGACCATCTCGATCGCGTCCCACGGACATCCATCGAGAAACGCGCCGTCCGGACCTTTGCTCGTACATTTCTGACAGCCGATGCAGAGGTAAGGGTCTACTTCGATTCGGCCGAATGGCGGATGGTCCTCATCCGGCAACCAGTACATACAAGCTTCAATCGGACAATACTCGATACACGCCGGTGATCCGGAGCAGCCAGTGCAACAATCCGTGGTGATCGCCAGTATGCGCGGCCGTTTCTTGCGCGTAGCTTTCCCGTCGCCTTCGGACATCGGCCAGTGTTTGTCGACGATATCGTACATCCGTTTTTGAGCCTCTTGTTCCAGTTGCAAGAACGTGGTTCGACTCTAACATAGCTTTGCGGATTTCCTCAACGATTTGTGTCGATTGGGGTTGCGGCTTGGCGGGTGCATGTGTCTCGCGTTAGAAGTGTGCGTAGACCAACATGGGGAGGAAACGATTATGGAAGTAGTAAGGGGTGTGTTTGAATCGCGTGGTGACGCGGAAAAGGCAGTACATCAGTTACGAAGTTTGGGAATACCACTGGACAAGATCGGATTGATAACGCCTGGCTCACCACCGGAAACGGTCGAAAGAGGCATGCCGGTAACGGATACTGAGGAACCGGGAATGGGCCGCGCCATGGGCGCTGCAGTTGGAGGCGCAATGGGTGCTGCCGGTGGGGCGACCTTGGGACTTGCGGCAGCGACACTGGCAATTCCAGGCGTTGGGCCGGTGATCGCGTTCGGCATGCTTGGCGCGGCAGTACTGGGAATCTTCGGTGCAGCCGCGGGCGCTGCCGTAGGCGACACGATGGAGGAGCAACTGGGCGAAGGCGTACCACACGAGGACGTCTATCTCTACGAAGATGCGCTGCGTCAGGGGCGCTCGATCGTCATAGCGTACGTTGACGACGATCAGGAAGATCGGGCGCAAGAAGTTATCGAGACGGCCGGCGCGGCGGACATTGAAACGTTGCGCGAACAGTGGTGGGTCGAGTTGAGAGACGACGAAAGAAGTTACTACCACCACGACGGACGCGATTTCGATCGCGACGAGCCGACGTACCGCCAGGGTTTTCAAGCGGCGTTGCATCCTCGATGGCGAGGAAAGGGCTACGCTGACGTCGAAGATGATCTGAGAACCGCCTACAATGGAAGCAAACTTGACACCAGCTTCCGCGAAGGGTATGAACGCGGGCTGGCTTATCACAGTCGGAATAGAGAAAGGCGCAACGATTGAGAGACTTTTTGCTGAACGCGTTGGTTCTGATTGGAATTCTGGGAGCAAGCGCGTTCATCACGAGTTGGTTTGCGCGAACAATGTACATTCGTTGTGTAGCATGCGGCACTCTCAACGCGCGACGGCGTGAAGAGTGCCGCTCTTGTCATACCGGTCTTCGTTAACTACTTCATCCGGGTAACTAAAATCATGCCGATACCCCCTGAATGGCGCACTCACGCCGAAGTCACTGACTATCGCGAAACACCCAACTACGACGACACCGTTGCTTACGCACGCCGCCTGGCCCACGCTTCGGCGGCGATCGAGTATCACGGCTTCGGATTTAGTGGACAGGGACGCGATCTGCCGCTGGTGATCGCATCCGAAACGGGCACATTCACGCCGGAGGCCGCAAAAGCACAGGGAAAAGCCGTCGTACTGATCCAGGCGTGCATTCACTCCGGCGAGCCCGACGGCAAAGACGCCGGCTTCGCACTACTAAGAGATCTCGCGATCACCAAAACCGCCGCCGGCCTGCTCGAAAACGTCGTCCTGCTCTTCATCCCGATCTACAACACCGACGGCCACGAACGCGCGACTCGATACAATCGCATCAATCAAAACGGTCCGGAGGAAATGGGCTGGCGCACCACCAGCACCTACCAGAACCTCAATCGCGATTACATGAAAGCCGACACACCCGAAACGCGTGCCTGGCTCAACCTGTGGAACGAATGGGATCCGGATCTGTTCATCGATTGCCACGTCACTGACGGCGCCGACTACCGCTGCAACATCACTTACCATCACGAACGTCACGCCGGAGTCGACGAGGCGATTGTCGCGTGGGAGCGCGACGTGTTCGGCGGCCGTGTCGCACCTGCGACCGAGGCTGCGGGCAATGTGATCTCGTGGTATCTCGAGTTTATCGACAACCGCGATCTGCCGCGCGGTACGAGGGACTTCAACGGCTCGCCGCGTTTCTCAACCGGCTACGTCCCAATCAGAAATCGTCCCGGAATTCTGATCGAAACGCACATGATCAAAGACTATCGATCGCGTGTGATCGGAACGTACGATTTTCTTCGCGCAGCGTTGGCTGAAGCGAACCGCGAACCCGAACGCCTCAAGCAACTCGGACGCGAAGCTGACGAACGCACAATCGCCATGGCCGCCGACTACGACCCTGCGCGCCTCTATCCACTCGATTTCGAAACGACGGATGAGGCGACGCCTTTTCAAGTGAGAGCTTATCAATACGAAACAGATCAGAGTGAAGTGTCCGGCGATCTGCGTGTCGTTTACGGACGCGAGCCGCTCGACTTAACAGTGCCGATGTATGAGACGTTTCGCGTTACTCGTGCGGTCGCGCCGCCACTGTCGTACATCGTGCCAGTGCAGTGGACGGACGTCATCACAGTATTGAAAGCGCACGGGATCGAGACGCACACACTGGCAGAAGCGAAAGAGATCGAAGTTGAGAGTTACCGGTTTCAAAATGTGACCTGGCCTGCTGGTCCATTTGAAGGACGGCACATGCCGCGATACGAAGTTGAGCGGTTAACAGAGAAGCGAGTGTTTCACGCCGGCTCGGCGATCGTTCCGATGGCCCGACGCACGGCAAAAGTGATTATGAACCTGCTGGAGCCCGAAGCGCCGGACTCACTCGCGCGTTGGGGTTTCTTCAACGCGATCTGCGAAGAGAAAGAGTACGGCGAGCCATACGTGCTCGAAGCGCTGGCGCGCCAGATGATGGCCTCTGATCCGGAGCTGCAACGCGAGTTTGCAGAATTGCTCGCGTCGGACGCAGAGTTCGCTGCGAGTCCGTCAGAGCGGTTGCGCTTCTTCCACAAACGTTCACCCTACTGGGATCCACAGATGAATCTTTATCCAGTAGGGCGAATCATTCGTGTACTCAATCTACCCCTTGTCTAAGAAATCAGAGACGCCCGATCTATTCGGTCAAACAAGAACGGTAGTTCGGGCGTCGCGAGCAGGGCAAACAGTGTGCAGTTTGCTAAACGACAGTACGTCGTCCTCCGATTATGTTAATAAGCAGCACCACGAGTGCTAAAACCAGTAACAGATGAATGAACCCACCGATCGTATAGCTGCTCACTACGCCGAGTAACCACAAGACCAACAGGATTACAAAAATCGTCCAAAGCATTTCGTTCCCTCCTTTTGTCAACCACGTCCCAAGTTTGCGTTTATAACAAAAGCAATCGCTGAGGGAGATGAGCAACGCCCATGCCGTACTGTTCGCGCGGTTTTTTGGGAGTTTGAGCGAAATGATTGTTCCTCTGCGTATGAAAACATGCCACTGGCGATCTTAATCCGTATTGTCTGAGGCTATTTTTCACGAATCTGTTCTGGACTTCACATATTCGTCGCTGTTAAAGTGAGCATCGGCGTTCGCCACCGGTCGCGACCCTTCCTTAGAAGTTCCGTCGCTTTGCTAATCCCGATTGTTTGTGATTTTGAGGTTTTGTAATTTGCCTCCGGACTTTGCCGGCGGCTAACTGGAGGTTTTGTTGTATGCCCACCCCCACGCCACGCGTATCAGTACGCACCCGCAGAGTTGCGCTGATCATGCTGGCTGTCGTTACGTTCTCCCTCGTAATTGCCGCCACCGTGGTCACGTATCAACGCCGGCAACCACCGCTGCAAACGATCAACTACTCGCAACTTTATAGTTTGGCCGAAACCAGTGGCGCCGTTGCTTTGCAGGTCGAAGGCGAGACGCTCACGGTCACGCGCAGTGATGGTTCGCGTCAGGAAGCGACCGTCACCGGAGAAGCCGCGCAGCACGAGATTGTGCAACTGTTTCGCAAGCAGAACGTGCCGGTCGAGTTTCGACCATTGCAGCCGGGTTTTCTCGTCAGCTCGTTGAACTGGCTGTTGCCCGTGCTCACACTCGCGATCATCGGCTTCGCCGGCTGGCGAATCTACGCGAGCATGAGCGGCAAAGGATCGTTTGAATTGACGGACCACAACGGCCAGCAGAACGTTGGCTTTGACGACGTTGCCGGTGTCGACGAAGCGCGCGCCGAATTGAGTGAGACGATCGAGTTCCTTCGTAATCCCGAACGGTTTAGCCGTCTTGGCGGACGCGTTCCTCGAGGCATTCTGCTTTATGGTCCTCCGGGAACGGGCAAGACACTGCTGGCGCGAGCGGCTGCGAAAGAAGCGGGCGTCGCGTTTCTGGCGGCGTCAGGATCGAGTTTTCAGGAGAAGTTTGCCGGACTCGGCGCTGCACGCGTAAGACACCTCTTCGCTAAGGGACGAAAGCTTTCACCGTGCATCATCTTCATCGATGAGATCGACGCGCTCGGACGACAGCGCGGTCGCGGCGGCGATTCAGCTTCCGCCGATCAGGACCAGACGCTGAACCAGTTGCTCGTCGAGATGGACGGATTCGATCAATCGAGTGCGGTTGTCGTAATCGCATCGACCAACCGGCCGGACATTCTGGATCGCGCGTTGACGCGACCCGGTCGCTTCGATCGCGAGATCGCTGTGGACCTGGCGGACGTCGGGGGCAGGGAAGCGATCCTGAAAGTCCATGCTCGGAATTTGAAACTCGAAGACGGTCTCGATCTGCAGTGGATCGCCCGTGGCACACCGGGCTTCTCGGGTGCGGAGCTGGCGAACCTGATGAACGAGGCTGCAATTGCCGCAACGCGTGATGATGCTGAGGCGGTTGGTCGTAAGCACGTGGAGATCGCCCGCGATCGCATTTTGATGGGCGCGGAACGTCAGGGCTTCATGATGGACGACGACGAGCGTTACGCCACCGCGGTGCACGAGGCGGGACACGTCGCGGTTGGGCTGGCGGTCGAGAACGGGGATCCGATCCACAAGGTTTCGATTCTTCCTCGCGGACGCGCGCTCGGCGTGACGCAGTCGCTGCCGGAACGCGATCGGTTCATGAAGAAACGCGAGTACCTGGAAGATCAGATTGCGCTGCTGCTTGGTGGCCGTGCCGCCGAACAGATCCTGCTGGCGACGATGACTGCCGGTGCTTCAAACGACATCGAGCGCGCGGTCGAGATCGCGCGAAAGATGGTCAGTGAGTTTGGCATGAGCCGTCTGGGACCGATTCATCTCGGCAACGGCGATCAACCGACAAGTCAGAGCCTGCTCGACCGGATCGAAGAAGCGACTAACGAACTGATCAACGAGCAACTCGAGCGCGCGCGAGATATCGTGAGCGCAGAGCGTGAGTCGATTGGCCGTTTGGTTGAATTACTGATGGAACGCGACACCCTCGATGCTGACGAGATTTTGAGCTGTTTCAATAACAGTAAGAACGTCCGCGCAGCGTGAGTTAAGTAGCAGAAACGGAGACGTGGACGCGGTGGTCCTTATCGCGGGTCACCAGCGCCACGCCTCCGAAAATCATCACCGCCGCCATAATCGTCCTCCAGTTCCAACTCTCCCCAAGCAAGAGCGGTGCGAAGCCGAAAGCGATCAGCGGTTGCATGTAGATGTAGATCGCGACCACGCTCGGCGGCACGCGCGTTAACGCCCACGCATTCAGGTAATACGCAACAACTGTCGGAAAGATAATGATGAAAGCGACTGCCAGCCAGGTGGTCGCGCTAATCGCCGCCAGGTTCTCACGCTGCAACGAGTAGATTCCCACCGGCACTGTGATCACTGATCCGATCAGGAAGATCCACGTAACCACGTTCAAGGCGCCGTATCGATCGATGAGGCCTTTGGAGAAGACAATGTAGAGCGCGTAGAGAAACGAGTTGGTCAGGATCAGCACGTTTCCGGTGGTCGTTTGTTGTGAGAAGTCGGCCTGCAGCGGGTTCAAAAGATAAACGACACCGGCCGCTGACAAGACGACGCCGATCAATGTCTTGCGGGATCCACGATCGTAGCCAAGCAGGATGCTGACGGCGAGAGCGTACACCGGAATCGTCGTGCTGAGGATCTCGGCGTTGATTACCGTCGTTAACGCAAGTCCGTTCACAAACAGGAATTGATTGCCGACGATGCCGAGCATGCTGCACGCGGTCAGCAGGCCGATGTCTTTCAGCCGCATCCTGAGCAGCGGCGTGAGGCTGCGTTGCAGTATCGCGAACAGGACCGCCGCGCCAACGAGCCGCAAAGCGATCAGGCTCGTGGTTGACATCGAGCGCAGCACTATCTTGCCGAAGATAGGCCAAATTCCGAACAGAATCTGGACGGTAATGAGCGCGAGGTGCGGCTTGAATCCCTGGCTCATACCACGAGGTAGAGCGGATTCTCCAGCATCTTCTTGAATGTTTGCAGGAATTTCGCGCCGGTGGCGCCGTCGATCACGCGGTGATCGCACGACATGGTGACGCGCATCATCTGTTTGACGACGACCTCGTTATCACGCACGACCGGCTTCGGTGTCATTGCGCCGATGGCGAGAATCGCGCCCTCCGGCGGGTTGATTACGGCGGTAAATTCGTCGATGCCGAACATGCCGAGATTACTGATCGAGAACGTCGCGCCCGTGTATTCTTCCGGTTTCAGTTTTTTGGAACGCGCGCGTTCGGCGAGTTCGCGAACTTCGGCGGCGATGTTGCTCAATGACTTTTGATCGGCGCCCCGAATCACAGGCGTGATTAGCCCGTCTTCGATCGCCACGGCGACGCCGATGTCGGCGTGTTCGTAGTAACGGATGAACTTCTCCTGAAAGGATGCATTCACCTGCGGGTGTTGGAGCAGGGCGACGGCGGCGCATTTGATGATGATGTCGTTGAGGGAGATCTTCAGATCGGGATCGAGCGCTTTGATACTCTCGCGCATCTCGGCGGCGCGATCCATCTCGATGTCGACGGTAAGAAAGAAGTGCGGCACCGGGCCGATCGACGTGACGAGCCGTTTGGCGATCGTCTGGCGTATTTGCGTTGCCGGCTCATCGCGGTAACCTGACGCGGCCCCAACGGCAACTGCAGCTTTCGGTTTGGTTAACGCAGCTTCTATGTCTCTTTTAATGATGCGTCCGTTTGGACCACTGCCTTGAATAGAACGCAGATCCAGGCCTGAATCCGCGGCCATGCGTGCTGCGAGTGGGGAGGCAATAATTCTTCCGGTTCCTGACTGGCGACCGTTTGTAGCAGCCGGCGCTGGTGCAGGCGCTGCTGCAGGTGCAGGTGGTGGCGGAGGTTCTTCAGCGGGTTTCGGTGCCGGTTCTGCTGCTGGCTTGGCTGCAGCCGGTTTCGCGGGTGCTGTAGCTTCGGAAAGAACAGCGGCGATATCTTCGTTTGGCTCGCCGATGACGGCGATGAGCTGCCCCAGGGGTGCTGACTCGCCTTCGTTGACCAGTATCTTGCGCAGCACTCCGTTCGCGAGAGCCTGCATTTCCATCGTGGCTTTATCGGTGTCGATCTCCGCGAGTGGCTCCCCCATGGAGACCTTGTCTCCTTCTTTCTTCAACCATCTCGCGATCTGTCCCTCCTCCATCGTCGGGGAGAGCTTCGGCATGATTACCTTACTGGCCATTCGGATCCCATCTCTTCTGATCTGTGTTAATCGAGGTAAGCAACTTCACGCACCGCAGCCACAATCCGCTCCACGTCCGGCACCGCGAGTTGTTCGAGGTTCTTTGCGTACGGCATCGGCACGTCAGCTCCGGACACGCGCTTCACCGGCGCGTCGAGATAATCAAACGCGCGCTCCATGATCTCGTGACTGATCTCGGCGTTGACGCTGCAAAGCGGATGCGACTCTTCCGCCAGCACGACGCGGTTCGTCTTCTTCACTGACTCGATGATCGTGTCGATGTCGAGCGGACGAATCGTTCGCGGGTCAATCACTTCACACGACACTCCCTGCTCCTGAAGTTGTTCCGCAGCTTTCAAAGCCACCGGGACCATCAGCGAACGCGCAACGATCGTCACGTCAGTACCTTCGCGCTTGATATCGGCGACGCCAATCGGAATCGTGAAGTCAGGATCGTCCGGCACCTCGCCCTTGTTGCCGTACATCCGTTCCTGCTCGATGAATATCACCGGATCGTCATCGCGAATTGCCGACTTCAGCAATCCCTTCGCATCAGCCGCCGTCGACGGCATGATGACTTTCAGTCCCGGAAAGTAGGCGTACCACGATTCCAGCGCCTGTGAGTGCTGCGACGAGACCTGAAACGCGGAACCACCGGGCCCACGAAACACGATCGGAATGTTGTATTGACCGCCCGACATGTACAGCATCTTGGCGGCGGAGTTGATGATCTGGTCCGTCGCAAGAATCGAGAAGTTGAACGTCATGAACTCGACGATCGGCCGCAGTCCGGCCATCGCCGCGCCCACGCCCAATCCTGCAAAACCGAGTTCTGTGATCGGCGTGTCGATTACTCTCTTACTGCCGAACTCCTGGAGCAGGCCACGGGTGACTTTGTAAGCTCCATCGTATTCGGCGACTTCCTCGCCCATGATGAACACGCGTTCATCGCGGGCCAACTCTTCCCGGATCGCCTGATTAATCGCGTCTCGTATCGTAAGTGTCGGCATCTTGTTAACGGATCGTTCTGCTCTGGCCTGTCTCGATTGGATTGGCGTAGACGTCGGTGTAAAGATCTTCGGGCGGAGGGAAAGGACTCTCCTCGGCAAACCGAACCGCGTCTTCAACCTCTTCACGCACTTCTTTATCGAGGTTGTCGAGCGTCGCCTGGTCGGTGATTTTTTCTTCGATCAGACTGGCGGCGAAGAGTTTGATCGGATCGCGTTCCTGGTACTTCTCGATTTCCGCTCGGGTGCGATAGTTTCCCGGGTCAGACATCGAGTGGCCCATGAAGCGATAGGTGCGAATCTCGAGCAGCGTTGGCAGATACTGTTTCCGCCCGCGCTCGACGGCCCGCAACACAGCTTCGCGAATCGCGAGCACGTCCATGCCGTCAACAAACTCAGACGCGATTTCGTACGCGCACGATTTCTGCGCAATGTCGCGCAACGACATCGCCCGCTCGACGGAGGTGCCCATTCCGTACTGGTTGTTTTCGCAAATATAGATGCAGGGGAGTTTCCAGAGCTGCGCCATGTTGAGCGACTCGTGAAACGCGCCCTGGTTGACCGCGGCCTCGCCAAAGTAGCAAAGCGTGACGTTGTTTTTGTTCTGATACTTCGACGCGAACGCGAGCCCGGTCGCCAAAGGAATCTGGCCGCCGACGATGCCGTGACCGCCAGCGAAATTCAGCTCCTTGTCAAACATGTGCATCGATCCGCCTTTGCCCTTCGAGCAGCCAGTGACCTTGCCGTAAAGCTCGGCCATGATCGATCGGGCTGACATTCCTTTCGCCAGCGCCTGACCGTGCTCGCGGTAACTGCCGATAACGTAGTCGTCTTTGCCAATCGCGGAGATCGAGCCGACTGCGACTGCTTCTTGTCCGATGTACAGGTGACAGAAGCCGCCGATCTTCCCGGCGACGTAAACTTCCGCCGCTTTCTCCTCGAAACGCCGGATCAGGATCATCTGGCGGTAGAGATCGATGAGGTGCGCCGGTTCGAGGCCGCCTAAACGGTCTTTCTGCCGTTCTTTAGCCTGGTCTCTCTCCTGGGCAAGCTTCTTTTTATCAACTTCCTTGGGTGGATCGATCACGCCGGTCGAACTTTGCTCTTCCGCTCCGGCTCTCGAAGGCGGTGCTGCTGATTGTTTAGTCATGGGTTGAAAAGGCGGATTATACGCGAAGCCACAAAAAGGGCGAAGCGGGGAAATGGCGAAGCGGGAAAGGGCGAAGCGGAGAAAGGGCGAAGCGGAGACGCGGGGACTTCTCCGCTTCGCCCCGTCCTTCCTTCTGACTAGGTGATCATGTCGATCGAGGCGACTCCGGCCCCGGCGACCGTCAGGACAGTCTTTCTACCGTTTTTCTCGTTCTGCATGCGACGCGCGGCGGCGGTCAGTAATTCTTCGCTCGTTTCGCCGTCCTCCGGGAAACAAGCGACGCCTAAGCTCACGCCCAGTCCGATCATCGTCCCTTCGCGAACTGAGAACAACTGTTCCTCAACGGCATTCCGGATGCGATTGCAGATCGAGCTCGCCATCTTGCTCGACGCCATCGGCATAATCGCGACGAACTCATCACCCGCATAGCGGGTCAGGATGTCCATCTGCCGCAATTCGCGGCGGATCACACCCGCAACGCTGGCGAGCAGCCGGTCGCCGATCGAATGGCCATACTTGTCGTTGATCACCTTGAAATCGTCGATATCCATGCAGATAACCGACAACGCCTCGCGGTTCATCCGCTGGCATTCGGCGATCCGCTGTTCGAGCATCATGTAGAACCCGCGGGCGTTGGGCAGTTCCGTCAATGGATCGACCAGGGCGCTTTCGCGTGTCTTTTCGTGCGTCAGCGCGTTGTTCAGCGCGCTCGAGGCGTGCTGACAAACGGACTCGAGCAGCCGCACGTGCTCAGACGAATAAGACGTTCTGCTTTGTGAATAAAGCGCAATCGCGCCAAAAGAACCGTCTTCACGCGTCAACGGCGAAACCAGAATCCCGCGAAAACGTTTCACGACTTCCTCGGGAACGCCGACCATGTCGAGCTCGGGATTTGCGTTGCACATCGAGCGGGAGTTTGCGATCACCCAGCCCGTGATGCCGTCGCCGATCGTGATGCGCCGTCGTGAAAACAATTCCGCGTCTTCGCCGACAGCGTGCGCGGCGACAGCTTTGCCGGAACGATCGTCGACGAGGAATATCACGCAGGTGTCGAAGGGAACGATCGAGCGCAACTTGTTCGCGACGAGCGTGACGGTGTCGCTGAGATTAAGCGACGAGCCGATCGTTTGCGCGATCTCGTGCAGGGCGAAGACTTCGCGTTGTGCTTCGCTGATCGAACGGAAGCCGGCGGAATCTTCAGGCGCGCCGAGTATGTCAGACGCGAGTCCGGCATCGGGTTTAGTCGCCGTTTGCGTGTCCATTACCGGAGTCGACGAGACCTGCTCCTGGATGTCCGCGGAGTCGATCATCCGGTCAAACTCTTCGACGTGCTGAATAAACGTATCGACGACCTTCGGATCGAACGACGAGCCGATCATGCCGCGCAGCAAATTCAACGAATCTTCGCGCTTCATGCCTTTGCGATACGGCCGGTCGCAGCGCGTTGCGTCATAGAAGTCGACCACCGAGATGATGCGCGCGACGAGGGGAATCGCTTCGGCTTTCAAACCTTTTGGATAACCGCTGCCGTCCCACTTCTCGTGGTGATAACGAACGATGTCTTCAACCGGGTAAGGGAAGTTGACGCGCCGGAGAATGTCGCCGCCGACCGTCGGGTGGATCTTCATCTTCGCAAACTCGGCTTCAGTGAGTTTCCCGGGCTTGTTGAGAATGTACTCGGGTACCGCGAGTTTGCCGATGTCGTGAAGGAGTGCGCCGGCGTGAAGCGCTTGCAACTCCTTCGGCGAAACGTTGAACAGTTTACCCATCTGGGTCGCGTAGATCTGCGTGCGTCGCACGTGACCATGCGTGGTTTGGTCCTTCGCGTCGATCGCGATCGCGAGCGATTCGATCGTGTTCATGTGGATCGTCGCCATCTCTTCCACATGTCGACGCTGCTCTGCTTCCGCGCGCCGCACGTCCTGCAAACGGCTTTCATTGAAGCGGTACAGGAAGTGGACCAGCGCCGAGAGCAACAGACCGATCGCCGCGTACGAGAGGCCCTTGCCCATTGTGGCGGCGTAGAAGAGAACGGCTGATGCGGCGCCGGCGAGCTTGGTAGTCAACGTCCAAACAATTGTTTCCTGAGATGGGATCAGAACGAGTTCGCCGCCAGCTTCGAAACTCAGGAACCAACTCGTCACGACAGTGCTCAGTGCGTACTGAAGCACCGCGAGCACGAGCACGGGAATCAGGAACGTATCGAGGGGAAGGCTTCCGTCAGCCACAAACGTGGCTTCGCCGTGGAAGAAATCGACCAGAATGCCGTACAGCGACGCGGTGATCGTCGTGGAGATGACGGCCATGCCCATCTTGATCGCGACCTGGCGATTAGTGGCAATTCCGTAAGTGGAAACAAAACCGACGAGCGCAGCGAGCAGCACGGCGGGACCGGTGGCACTCAGCGGCGGCGCAGCGTAGATCATTACGGCAACGAACACGAACGCATCGGCAATCGATTCGCGAGTGCGTTGAGTTCCGTCGGCGCCTGTTACGAGGACAGTCAGGCGGCTGGCGCCTACGGTCAGAAGCAACAGGACGATCCAGGCGCGAATGCCTTGTTCGTTGAAAAAGGCGGTGGAAATGGTGTTGACGACGGCCGACAGGAGCAGGACAGCGCTGGGCACTGAGATTCCTGCCAGGAGAGCGGTGCTCTTCCAGTTAGTTTCCGGCATTTCGTGAAGATCGGTCCCTTCCTAAATTCGAAGGACTTCCGGCTCAGGATGTGAATGGCCGCCTGGTAAGGTGCCAACACTGTTTGGCACGGTGTAACTATAGCTTCTGCTTATGCTTGGCGTCAAGGCGGCAAGTCTAACCGCCGCGCGACGTTTGCGGTGCGTCAGTGTCAGTCGCCAGGTCACTGCTACTGGTGTTGAGGCGACGACTGGAGGTGGGCGATCACCAATCCATCACCTGAAGTGACGCTTTTTTGTCAGACGCTCGCGATCGAATATTGCGTCGATATGGACCAGGATGGACCAACCAACGAAAAAGTAGTTGTTGACAGACGAAGATCTCGGGAGTAGAGTGCCGACGCTTTATCTCCCCTGACATTTTCTTTCGTTTGCGAACTCGCTAAGCAAGCGAATGTATCCAAGGGCCCACTAACCAAACCTTCGAACTGAATAAAAGGCGGCGTGAGCTGTGCCTGCGTGTCGTACCTGGACCATCCAGTAACGAAACGCTCTCAAACTCGGCTGAATTGAAGTCTGCTAACACCGGAGGGCCCAATGTCACACCTACCATCTCTGCGAACGTTCCTACGACGATCCGTCGTGGGCGCGCTTCATCTTCACATTGATCGCGGCCGAGCTTTGCCGCTCTCTCTTTTTGTTGCGCTGCTGATGTTGTTTCTTCCGGCAGGACTACGGGCACAGAATGTTCAATACAACAACAAGGCCATGGACCTGGGGATGCGCAGTACGCGCAAGGTCAATCCAAGCACTCGCGCTGTGGAGCTGCAAATACCGTTGGGCCATTATCGCGGACGCGGGGGCTTCGACGTACCCATATCGCTTTCGTACTCGTCAAAACTGTGGGGCATCGAATTTCAGGGCTACAACATTGGTGCTCCACCGCCCCATCAGCCAGGACCTTTCACCACCGTCACCGCCGATTACGCCAAGCATTCGGTACGTGGTTGGACCACCACCATCGGCATGCCGGTGATAGATCAGGCGCCGGGCAATCGTATTTACGATCAAAACGGTGGTCCAAATGTCACCGGTAACTGCACCAACGGCTGTTACCTGATCGATCGCCTGATGGTGTGGATGCCTGATGGATCGGGTCACGAACTGCGCGCGAGCGATCAGCCCCGGCATTTCCAAGCGCCCGTACCAGACGAGTTCTATGCAGTGGACGGCTCGCGGATGCGCTATCAGAAGTCCACGCAGACGCTTTTTATGCCTGACGGCTCGCGGTATTTGATTGGGCAAGGGAAATACATCGATCGAAATGGCAATACGCTCACTGGCGGCGGCGGTGGTTGGGTTGACACTCTTAATCGAACAATCTCCTCTCCACTTCCCTGGGGTCTCGGTTCCGGTCCGTTGTCCCCGTTAGATCAAAGTTATTCGCTTCCAGGCGCTGGCGGCACGCCGCTTAACTACACGCTCAAGTGGCGGAATCTGGCGGACGTGCTAACCACTCCGCAGACGCTGCGCTACACGGGCAACAGCGGCTGCCCGCCGGGTATGGGTGGTTCTTACAGTCCGTCTCTGTTTTCATCTGACTTCGGCAACAGCACGTGTATCGGCAACTCTGGAGTGCTCTTCAATCCTGTCGTGTTGTGGCAGATAGTGCTCCCAAATGGTCAGAACTACACCTTCAGTTACGACATCTATGGGGCGATCGAGAAGGTGGTGCTACCGAGTGGTGGTTATGAGAAGTTTGAGCAGGGGCCGATCCCTTCGCTGAGCTCGCCGCTCACATTCAAGTGGGTTTATGCCCAAGGTAATCGTGGTGTGCTCAAGCACATCATTAGTCCCAGCGGGCTCGGTGGCGATGAGCAGGAATGGGTGTACACAGGAACGTCAAACTCGGTGAGTGTAACAGCACCGGACCTAAGTCGAACCGAGCGCTTAATGTGGGTGGATGGCACAAGCAGTTGGACCTACAGCGTGGACGGCGCCCGCGCGGGGATGGCTTACGAAGAGCGTGTATATGCACCGTCAGGACAAATGATCAGGCGCAAGCTGACAGACTGGGCGATGACGCCCTCGAACGCCGGCGGTTTTCCAAGCGGTGCGCAACTCGCCACTCGCAATCCGCGCATCGCGCGGGAGGTGGAGTTCCTTTTGGATACCGCGACTGGCCCCGCGCTCGCGAAAAGCCGGACGTATGGCTACGATCTGACCTATCAGTGGAGCGTCGGCGTCGAACAAACGGTGGTTAACGAGTTTGCCTATGTAGAAGTTGATCTGAACACGGCGCAAACGATTGCCATCGGTTCGCTGGGCTCAATTCCGAATGGCACGCTTTTACGTACGACAGAAACGGACTATCTGACGAGCAATGCAAATTACCGCGCCCGAAACATTCTGGCAACGCCGACCGCCACACGCATAAAGAACGGCTCGGGCGCCATCGTGGCCCAGAGTACGATCACTTATGACGAAGCATCGTTTCCGTTGCTTACTTATGCAAGTGTGTTCGGTTGGACCGATCCGGCAACCACTTTTAGAGCCAATCCGACTACGTTTACGAGTTGGTTGAATTTTAACGGCACGACTCTGTCTACATTTCCTGCCGGGACATACCTCTCGACACACGCGCAATACGATCAATGTGGCAGTGTGCGTAAAAACTGGGATGCTTCGGATACTTCGCTCACGAATCCGACGCTCATCGACTACTCGGGTACCTATCATTTTGCCTATCCCACCACAAACACGACTGCCGACCCGGACGGTGGTGGCCCAAAGGTGCCGTTTACAACCACCACTGAGTACGACTTATCTACCGGCCTTGTAACTGCGACAGTCGACGCTAACTTACAACGCACTACCTATAGTTATAACGATCCGTTGAATCGGTTGAAGCAAGTGATCCAGGCAGAGACGGATGCGACAGCAAAGACGCAAACCACCTATACCTATGACGACCCCGGCCGCTCTCTTACAGTTACGCGTGACCTCAACGCCTTCAACGACAATGTGATCAAGACAGTTACGCTGCTCGACGGACTCGGCCGGGTTCGGGAAACCCGGCAATACGAAACGACGCTGGGGTTTATTGCCGTGGAAACGCAGTACGACAACATGGGAAGGGTTTGGAAGACTTCCAATCCATACCGCCAGGGCGATACTGTGGTTTGGACCATCCAGCTCTACGATGCGTTAGGACGCACACTTTCCGTCACCACGCCCGACAATGCGGCGGTAACCAATAGCTATACCACCAACAGTACGACCGTGACGGACCAAGCCGGCAAAGCTCGACGCAATGTCAGCGACTCGCTCGACCGGCTCGTGAACGTTTACGAGGATCCGTCAGGTCTGAATTACCAGACGACCTATGTCTATGACACTCTCGACAATCTGCTGAAGGTAACGCAGGGTACGCAACAGCGGTTCTTCATGTTCGATTCGTTGAAACGCTTGATCCGCTCGCGTATTCCCGAGCAGGCAACGAACGGTACGCTCAACCTGTCGGATCCGCTCACCGGCAACGCTGCGTGGTGCATGGCTTACCAATACGACAGCGACAGTAATTTGACAGCCAAAACTGATGCTCGAGGAATCGTCACTGAAAATCGCTACGATGAGTTGAACCGCATCACTACCATTCTCTACCGCATCAACGGTCAACCCGATCCAAATACCGGTGACGTGGAGTTTCTTTATGACAACGCCACGAACGGCAAAGGCCGGTTATGGCTGACGTACAAGTGGGGGGCAAAGCCTCAACACACCGCAGTTGGTTTGTACGACGCACTCGGTCGCGTGACTCAGCTTTGGAACCTGTTCGGCGATGGGCAGGGAGGATGGTCCGCCGGTTATGGCATCAACCGCGACTACAACCGGGCCGGGCTCGTTCGGTGGCAGACCTATCCGTCAGGAAAGAGTGTCAACTACACCTACGATTCGTCGACGCGCGTCACTAACTTTGACGGCAACCTGGGTGATGGCGTGCCGCGCAGCTATGCTTCTTCGTTCGACTACAACGCTCGCAATCAGATCACACGAGAATTGTTTGGCACGCAAATGCCGCTCTATCACAAGCTGCAATACAACATTCGTGGGCAGTTGTGGGACGTGCGCGTCGCGACCGGGTCAGATGTGAACGGCTCGTGGAACCGAGGTTGTCTACAGTTCTTTTACGAAAGCACTCTTACGCATGGCGCCAGTGGTCCCAACAACAACGGGAATGTGCTGAAGAGCAGCCATTATGTTCCGCTGGACGACCAAACAAACACGTGGGCCATTCCACACCAGCTTTACACTTACGATTCCGTCAATCGTCTGACCTCAACGGCTGACTATTTCATGAGCAACACGCAGTCGCTAACGCAACAAGCGCTGCAAAGCTACACCTACGATCGGTGGGGCAATCGCACCATCAATCCCGCTTCGTGGGGCACCGGCATAAACGTCAAACAGTTCACGGTAGATACGGCCACGAATCGCCTTGGTGTACCTGGGGGTCAACCCGGCGCAATGGGCTATGACAACTCCGGCAATCTCACGACCGACAGTTACACGGGCGCCGGCACCGGTAGTCGCACCTTTGACGCCGAGAACAGAATGATCACCGCGGCGGATAACGCGGGACAGACCAGCCGTTACTTCTACGACGCTCACGGGCAGCGCGTGCGGCGTCAAGTCGCATCCAGCCAGGAGATGTGGCAGATCTACGGCATCGACGGCGAACTCGTGGCTGAATATCGCGCGACGACGCCAACGTCCGGACCAGAAAAGGAGTACGGCTATCGTGATGGCGAATTGCTCATTAGCGCGACGGGCCGTTACAACGTCGCGTTGGCGTCAAACGGCGCGGTCGCAACCGCTTCGACTACTGCCACAGGTTCCGGCTTTTCAACCACCGGAGCGATCAACGGAAACTTCCGCGGACCGTGGGGCAACAGCCTTGAAGGCTGGAATGACAACACGCCAAACTCCGTACCCGACTGGATCCAGGTTGATTTCGCCGGCAGCAAAACGATCGATGAGATCAACGTTTTTAGTCTGCACGACAACTACACGCAGGAAAACAACCCAACTTTGAA
>JAICGQ010000034.1 GCA_025923035.1 Pyrinomonadaceae bacterium
ACTGATTATCATGGCGCTGGCGCTGTGCATTCTCGCCACGCTGCGGCTGATGGATAAGATCAGCGTTCCTTACATCGTAGTCCTGGGTAGTTGTTTGGCGGCGCTGCTGAGCCTGCGTTTTTATATCTTCTACATGATGGCGGCGGCTGTTGGCGGTAGTTTCGTCATTGGAATGAAAACATCCGATGCCAAGAGTTTTATGCAGCGGTTCGTCGCCATAAGCCTGATTGGGGTCGCTTTTACCTGGTTTGGCGTGATTCGTTTCGCCAGTGCGCAGTTTGAAAAGTACGCCAACCTTCAGATGGTCCAGGTAGCCCGCATGGACCAGACGCGCGCCGAGTCGGGATTCGGAAAAGACGTTGACGTGCAAACGACTGAAGGCGCGCTGACGGTGATCCCGCTCGGTCTCGTTTACCTGTTGTTTGCGCCGTTTCCGTGGCAGCTTGCGTCGTTGCGACAAAGTATCGCGTTGCCGGAGATGGTGGTCTGGTGGGCGGCTTTTCCGTTGCTGGTGCTGGGGTGGTGGTATGCCCTGAAGCATCGATTACGACACGTCGCGCCGATCGTCCTGTTTACAACGATGCTGACGTTGGCGTATGCGGTGTTTCAGGGGAACGTGGGTACGGCATACCGGCAGCGATCTCAGTTGCTGGTTTTTTACTTCATCTTCGTTGCGGTCGGCGCGATCATCATGGTTGAGAAGCGCGAAAACAGCCGGCTCATGGCTCAGCGTGCTAAACAGGATTTGGCAGACCTGCAAGCTGCGCGCATGAGAGACCGTCGCAAGAAGGCCGCGATGCAGGGCACGCACACGGCTGAGTCGAATCCTATTTGAGAAATCCGCGTTCTTTAAGGTAAGAGACGATCAGGCGCGCGTTGTCTTCGGCTGAGTGCAGCGCAGTTTCGAGTTCGAGTTCGGGACTCGCAGGCGGTTCGTAGGGATCGTCGATGCCGGTGAAGTTTTTGAGTTCGCCTCGCCGGGCTTTCAGATACATACCTTTGACGTCGCGTCGTTCACACTCTTCGAGCGGCGTATTCACAAACACCTCGACGAAACGATCCGCGCCGATCATGTTTCGCACGTCGTTGCGCGTCGCGCGATACGGACTGACGGCGGCGCAGATCACCGTCCCACGGTGTTTGACGATCTCGGACGCGACGAACCCGATGCGGCGAATGTTCGAATCGCGATCTTCCTTGCTGAAACCGAGCCCGCGGGAAAGATTATTGCGAACGACGTCGCCGTCGAGCACTGTCACTTGCCGTCCAAACTCCTGCAGCAGCACGGTCAGAATCTCCGCGGTCGTGGATTTACCGGCCGCGCTCAAACCCGTGAACCACACGCAGAAGCCTTGCTTGTGACGCGGCGGATAGGTTTCGGCAATGGCAGCACTCACTTCCGGTCGCGCGAACCACGACGGCAGTTCAGCGCCGCCGTCGCGATACCACTCGCGCACGCGTGTGCCGGAAAGTTGCGCCGTCACCGCATGCGCGGCGATATTGTTGACGTCTTCGTAGCGATCCTCTTGAGGTAGATAAACGAACTCGCCAAACGATAACGCCTTGACGCCGATTTCGTCTTCGTATTGCTCGACCAGTTCCTGCGCGGCGTATGGTCCATAAAACGGTTTGCCGGTCGAGTCGTTTCCAGGACTCGCGTGATCGCGTCCGATGATCATGTGGTTGGCGCCGTAGTTTCGTCTGATCAACGCATGCCACAGCGCTTCGCGCGGGCCGGCGAGACGCATCGCGAGCGGAAGCAAGGCGAGGAGAATGCGATCCTGCTGGTAGTAATTGCTTGCGAGTGCTTTGTAAGTGCGGACGCGGGTGAAGTAGTCGATGTCGCCTGGTTTCGTCATACCGACGACGGGATGTAACAGCAGCACGCCGTCGACGTCTTCCGTCGCGCGACGCGTCAGTTCTTCGTGCGCGCGATGAAGCGGATTGCGTGTTTGAAAAGCGACGACGTTCCGGCGTCCCATTTGTTGCAAACGCTGGCGTGTTTCCGCCGGCGTGAGACGCAGTTCGCGGAAGTCGTAGTGTTGCGGCAGCCTCAGGATCTTGAGTGGACCGGAGATGTTGCGCCGTCCCCAACCGTGCATTTCAGCCACGAGCGGATGCCGCGCGTCTTCAGTTCCGAAGACTTGCCGGCACGCAAGCGGAAGGTCCCACTCGTAGATCTCTTCGATCGCCATCGTTGCGAGGATCTCGTTACGCGAATCGAGCAGCGTGACTTCGCGATCCAAAGTGACTGATTCGTCATTCGCAACCGGCAACGTGACGGGGATGGGAAACAGATGGCCCGAGGCAAGTCGCATTTCTTCGAGCACGCGCGCGTAGTCAGCGGCGCCCATAAAGCGATCGAGTGGATGAAAAGCGCCGGTCGCGAGCAATTCAAGGTCGCAAATCGCCCGCTCGGAAAGTTTAATCGTTGGGAGTTCTTTGGCCCTGGCTAGAGCTTCTCGGAGATCGGTTAACACGGATTTAGCAGATTAACACAGGCCAAGGTAATATACCTGACCAAATATGTGTGGAATCA
Organism: Pyrinomonadaceae bacterium; assembly: GCA_025923035.1. GTDB lineage: Bacteria > Acidobacteriota > Blastocatellia > Pyrinomonadales > Pyrinomonadaceae > PSRF01. Next base: position 2,540 of record JAICGQ010000034.1, read on the forward strand.
CAGGGTTTGTTCGAAACGACGGCAAGCCGGTTGACGAAGCGTTGCTGGCCCGCATGAATGAGGCGATTCACCACCGCGGTCCCGACGAAGACGGGTTTTACGTCAACGGATCAGTAGGCATGGCGATGCGCCGTCTCGCCATTATCGACCTCAAAGGCGGACAACAACCAATTCACAACCAGGATCGGACCGCCTGGATCGTCTTCAACGGCGAGATCTACAACTATCTCGAGCTCCGCGAGAGACTCGAAAAACTCGGCCACAGCTTCTACACCAACAGCGACACCGAAGCGATCGTCCACGCTTACGATCAGTGGGGTGCTGATTGTCCAAAATACTTGCGCGGCATGTTTGCCTTCGCGATCTGGAACGAGCGCGATCAGGAACTGTTTCTCGCCCGCGATCGGGTCGGCAAGAAGCCGTTGCTTTATTCGCTCGTAAACGGGCAATTGATCTTCGCGTCGGAATTCAGCGCGATGCTGTTGCATCCCGACGTCAGTCGCGAGATCGAACCCGAAGCGCTCGACTACTATCTCTCGTTCATGTGTATTCCGGCGCCGCTCACAGCGTATCGCGCAATTCGGAAGCTCGAACCGGGACACTGGCTGCGCTGGCGCAAAGGCGAGATCGTGACCGAGCGTTACTGGCATCCGGACTTCACAAAGAAGCTCGCGATTGACGAAGAAGAAGCGGGCGAGCGCACGGTCGAGATACAGCGCGACGCGGTGAAGGAGAGGTTGATGTCGGAAGTTCCACTCGGCGCGTTTCTTTCCGGCGGCATTGATTCGAGCGCCGTCGTGGCGCTGATGAGTCAGGAGTCGAGTGAACGCGTCAAGACGTTCTCGATCGGTTTTGACGAACAGGATTTCAGCGAACTTCATCACGCGCGTCGCATCGCCGAACACGTCGGCGCGGAGCATCACGAGTTCATCGTCCGCCCGGATGCGGTCGAAGTGTTGCCGACGCTGGTCGAACATTACGGCGAACCTTATGCCGACTCATCGGCAGTGCCGACTTATTACGTCGCGAAGGAAACGCGCAAGCGTGTGACCGTCGCATTGAATGGCGACGGTGGCGACGAATCGTTCGCGGGTTACGAGCGGTACATAGCGATGGCACTGACGGAAAGGTACCGCCGCGTTCCGGCGTTCCTGCGCGAGTCGGTGATCAAGGAGACGGTGAATCTGATTCCGACGTCGCCGATGAAGCGCAGCGTGGCGCGGTCGGTCAAGCGTTTGCTCAACGGTGTCGCTCGTCCGCGAGACGATCGCTACACGTACTGGGTGAGCGTGTTCACCGACGAAACAAAGAAGCCGCTTTATTCCGACTTCTTTCGCGAGCAGACGTTGCAGGCCGATCCGACGGGACTGCTGGGCACGTGGTTCAAACACGCGAACGGAATCGGCATCGTCGACGCGATGCTGTTGACTGACCAGATGACCTATCTGCCGAACGACCTGCTGGTGAAGGTCGACATCGCGACGATGGCGGTTTCGCTCGAAGCGCGCTCGCCTTTTCTCGATCACCACGTGATCGAGTTTGCCGCCAGTCTGCCGGAAAATCTGAAACTGCGGCGTTTGACGACGAAGTATCTTTTGAAGAAAGTTTTGCGAAAACTTCTGCCGAGCGAGAACCTCGACCGCCGCAAGATGGGGTTTGGGGTTCCGATTGGTCACTGGTTCCGCGGCAAGATGCAGCCGTTTCTGCGCGAAGTCATTCTTTCGGACAAGGCGTTGCGTCGCGGACTGTTCAAACCGGAAGCTGTGCGACAGTTGGTTGAGTTGCACACGCGCGGCGAGCGCGACTACTCACACCATCTCTGGACCTTGTTGATGCTGGAGCTTTGGTTCAACCGGTTTATTGATTGATCGTGTAGAAGAGCTTAAGAAACACGGATTTTAAAACCCTATCTGGAGGACAACGTTGAAAGGCGTAGTGCTAGCCGGAGGTTTGGGAACGAGATTGCGTCCGCTTACCTCCGTAACCAACAAACATCTGCTGCCGGTTTACAACCAGCCGATGATCTATTACCCGATTCAGACGCTCGTCAACGCAGGCATTACGGACATCATGGTGGTGACGGGCGGCAATTCCGCGGGCGACTTCCTGCGCCTGCTCGGTAACGGCAAGGCGTTCGGACTCAAACGAATGAATTACGCATATCAGGAAGGCGAAGGCGGCATCGCCGACGCGCTTTCGCTGGTCGAGCATTTCGCAGCGGAAGAACCGGTTTGCGTCGTACTCGGCGACAACATTATCGAAGGCAACATACTTTCCGCCGTCACTGCGTATCGCCAGCAGGGCGGTGGCGCGAAGATCATTCTCAAGAAAGTGCCCGACCCGCAGCGTTTTGGGGTCCCGCGTCTCGATGGGAATAAAGTGATCAGCATCGATGAAAAACCGTCGGTGCCCCAGTCAGACTTTGCCGTGATTGGGATTTACATGTACGACGGCAAGGTCTACGACATTATTCGTGACCTGATTCCGTCCGGCCGTGGCGAGCTCGAGATCACCGACGTCAACAACGCGTACATCGCGCGCAACCAGATGACGTGGGAAGAGCTCGAAGGCTGGTGGACCGATGCGGGGACCTTCGAGAGTTTGTTGCACGCGTCGAGACTGGTGGCCGAAACAGGCGCCAACAAACTGACGATGAAGATAGGTTCTTAGTTTTCTTTTCACATGTGTCTCTCGCTTGCGCAAGGTTAGTGAAAAGGGGTTCTGCTAAGTCAATGTCCCAGGATGGACCAACCAGGATCGTTCGCATCATCGCGCGTCTGAATGTCGGCGGGCCGGCGAAGCACGTGGTTTGGTTGACGGCGGGGCTGCAGGATTCGAAGTATCGCTCTTTGCTGGTGGCAGGCTCTGTTCCCGCGGGCGAGGAAGACATGGGTTACTTCGCGGACGAGTCGGGCGTGAAGCCGTTCTTCATTCCCGAGATGAGCCGCGAGATCTCGTTGAAGGACGGGATCACCGTCTGGAAGCTCTTCCGGTTGTTTCTGCGTGAACGGCCGGACATCATTCACACGCACACGGCGAAGGCGGGAACCGTTGGGCGGGTCGCAGGTTTCTTTTACCGGTGGTTGACCCCGGGGACGCTCGTCGGCAAACCGCGTCGATGTAAGTTTGTGCACACGTACCACGGTCACGTTTTTCATAGTTATTATGGGCGCGGCCGGACGAAACTCTTTCTTGCGATCGAGCGACTGTTGGCACGGCTCGTTACGGACCGCTTGATCGTCGTGAGTGCGCAACAAGGCGCGGAGATTGGCAACGATTTCCGCGTCGGCCGCCAGGGACAGATCAAGGTGATTCCGCTCGGACTCGATCTCAGCGTGTTTGCGGACCACGCTTCGCGACGCGGGCAGTTTCGGCAGGAGCTTGGTATCGACGACGAGACGATCCTCGTCGGCATCGTCGGACGGTTGACCGAGATCAAGAACCATCAGATGTTTCTCAACAGCGTCGCGCGTTTGCGAGATCAACCCGGGTTGCGGTTTGTCGTTATCGGCGACGGTTCGCTCAGGCAGGATCTCGAACAACAGGCGAGCTCACTCGGTTTGGGGTCGAAAGTAATTTTTACTGGAGGCCGGCGAGATCCGGAGTACTTTTATCCCGCGCTCGATATCGTCGCGCTGACTTCGCTGAACGAGGGAACACCGCTGACGCTGATCGAAGCGATGGCGAATGCTCGTCCGGTGGTGGCGACGGCCGTCGGCGGCGTGGTTGATCTGCTGGGAGACGATAGGGGCCTCTCGGTGCCGAGTGGTGACGAAGAAGCGTTTGCGGCGTCGTTGAAGAGGCTGGCCGCAGATAGACAGTTACAAAAAGAACTCGGCGCACGCGGACTCAGTTTTGTAGAGCGTGCTTACCGAAAAGAACGACTGGTTGAAGACATTAAACGTTTGTACGGCGATTTATTGAACCACGAAGTAACGTCTGATATCCGTGTTGCTTTGAAAACGCGGATAAATCAATGAAGGAGCACAACGGTTGCGAGTACTCATCACCGGGGGCGCTGGTTTCATCGGATCTCATCTAGCCGATGCTTATTTAAAACGCGGCGATCACGTTTACGTCATCGACGATCTGTCGACGGGCAAGATCGAGAATATTCAGCATCTTAAAGGCCAGCCGCGGTTCCATTACACCATCGATACGGTCCACAATCAGCCGGTAACCGCCGAGCTCGTCGATCAGTGCGACGTCATTTTCCACCTGGCGGCGGCTGTCGGTGTGAAGCTGATCGTGGAGTCGCCGGTGCGGACGATTGAAACCAACGTGCGCGGCACGGAAGTGGTCCTGGCACTGGCAAACAAGAAGAAAAAGAAAGTGCTGGTGGCGTCGACGTCGGAAGTCTACGGGCTCAGTTCGGATGTGCCGTTTCGCGAGGACGGAAACCTCGTGATGGGCGCTACGACGAAGGGACGCTGGAGTTACGCCTGTTCGAAAGCGATCGATGAGTTTCTGGCGCTCGCTTACTGGCGCGAGAAGAAGCTGCCGACGATCATCGTCCGCTTATTCAATACCGTTGGGCCGCGACAGACGGGGCAGTACGGCATGGTGATTCCGACGTTTGTGAAGCAGGCGCTGTCTGGTCGACCGATTACGGTTTACGGCGATGGGAATCAGAGTCGTTGTTTCGGATTCGTTGGTGACGTTGTCGGGGCGCTGGTGAACCTGATGGACCACAACGACGCCGTCGGTCAGGTTTTCAACATCGGTTCGAACCAGGAGATCTCTATTCTCGAACTCGCGCGACGAGTAAAAGAGCTGACGCAATCGGATTCGGAGATCGTGTTCATTCCGTACGACGAAGCTTACGAAGAAGGTTTTGAAGACATGCCACGGCGCGTGCCGGACATCTCGAAAGTCAGCGAATTGGTTGGCTTTCGCCCCGAAATGAGTTTGGAAGGGATTCTCAAAACTGTCATCGACTATCAAAGCGGTCGACAGAAGTGAGCTATTGCCAATTGCCTCTTGCCAATTACTGACGGCTCAAACCAACTCTTTAGACGTTCCTGGTGGAGAGCCAAACAATCGGCAATCGGCAATCGCCAATTGGAAATGATCAATTATGCCGTTTAGTCCGCGTACGCTGCTGGCTGTTGCCGCGTCATTCGTTTTGGCGCTGGTACTGACGCCGCTGGTGCGCGCCGTCGCGCGGCGTTACGGCTTCGTTGCCAAGCCAAAAAGTGATCGCTGGCACAAGAAACCGACCGCCATGCTGGGCGGCGCGGCGATCTGGCTGTCGGTGATCATCACCTACGCGGTCTTCATTTCCGGAACCACCTACGGCAAGTTCATCCTGCTCGCCAGCACGTTTCTGTTCATCGTCGGACTGGTTGACGACGTGCTCCACATCAAGCCGTATCAGAAACTGATCGGACAGGTGATGGGCGCCGCGTATGTCGTTTACTACGGACTGTCGCTGCCCTGGACGGGTTCGGTGTTGCTGAACATGGCGCTCGCGATCTTCTGGCTGATCGGTATCACGAACGCGATCAATCTGCTCGACAACATGGACGGCCTCGCGAGCGGCATCGCCGTGATCGCCGCCGGTTTTCTCGCGCTCAGTTTTGTGAACACGGGTCAGTACACGGAAGCGCTGGTGATGCTGATCTTCGCCGCCGCGCTACTCGGTTTTCTCGTTTACAACTCGAATCCGGCATCGATCTTCATGGGCGATTGCGGTTCGATGTTTGTCGGTTTCTTCCTGGCGAGTTCTGCGCTGATCAATGTCAGTGGCGGCAGATCGCGAAGTTTCCTGCCCGTACTTGCGGTTCCGATCCTCGTGCTGTTCATTCCCATCTTCGACACGACTTTCGTCACGGTGTTGCGGAAGCTTTCGGGGCGATCTGCGTCGGTCGGGGGACGCGATCATACGTCGCACCGGCTCGTCGCGCTCGGGATGTCGGAACGCAACGCCGTGTTGATGTTGTACGGATTTGCCGGGCTGTCCGGCGTGCTCGCGATACTGGTCCAACGTGCGCGGCTCGACGTCAGTCTGGCCGCGATTGCGGGATTTACGATCGTGTTGACGCTCGTCGGCGTCTATCTCGCGGGCGTGAAGGTTTACGACGAGAGCGAAGCGGAGATTGCTCTGAAGGAGAAGCCGCTCTACACGTTTCTCGTCGACGTTTCGCATAAGCGACGCATCTTCGAAGTGCTGCTCGACGTAGTGCTGGTCATCCTGGCGTACTGGATCTCGTACGCGATTAAGTTTCCGCCGTCGAGTCCGGCCTGGAACTTGTTCATACGCACGTTGCCGGTGCTCGTGTTCATGAAGATGTCGGTGTTTCTGGTGATGGGCGTCTATCGCGGGCTGTGGCGCTACACGAGCATGAGCGATATGGTCGTGTTTGTAAAAGCAGTCGCGGTGAGCTCGGTCGCGAGTGTTTTGATGGTGCTGTTTGTGTTTCGCTTCGAGGGTTTCTCGCGCACCGTCTTCGCGATCGACGCCGTGCTGATGTTTTTACTGCTGGGGGGCAGTCGACTGGCGTTCAGGTTGTTTCGCCAGATGTTGCCCGCGGTTGGTACGCAAAACGGCCGTCGCGTGTTGATTTATGGAGCGGGTGACGGCGGCGAGCTTTTGTTGCGTGAGCTGCGAAATAATCGAGACTTGAACCTGTCGCCGATTGGATTTCTTGACGACGATCCCGCGAAGAGTGGAAAAGTGATTCACGGATTGCGGGTGTTTGGAGGTAACGGCGACCTCGCGTCAGTTTGCGCGCAACACGAGATCCACGAAGTCGTGATATCGAGTAGCAAGATGACTGACGAACGCGTCCAGGAAGTGTTACGCAGTTGCACCGAGCGCGAGATCTCGGTGAAGAGAATGCGCATTACAATCGAGGATCTGCACTCGCGTTGGCCCAAGGCGGACGAGTTTTAACGGACGGATATGGGGCGGGAATTAGCACACATTAGCGTTCAGAGTCTGGCGGTGCGGATCGTGCTGATCGTGCTGTTGCTCGGCGCGGCAGTGTGCTCTTACTTCGTCGTCCGCTGGTACACCGGAAACACGCTGGCGGAGTATTTCACTCCCGGACAGAACAACATGCGGGTCGCGGAGATGGCCGTCGGCCTCGCGCCAAACGATCCGTTGACGCACTGGCGCATGGCGCAAGTCGCCCAGAAATTATTGCCGTTGGACCAGCAGGGCCGGACGATCGAGGAATACGAAAGGGCGGTGAGTCTTTCACCAAACGACTACCGCTTCTGGATGGCGCTTGGCACCGCGCACGAGCAGGCCGGCGACAGCGTCAAAGGAGAGCTGGCCTTGCGACGAGCGGTCGCGCTTGCGCCGTCGTACGCGTACCCGCGCTGGTATCTCGGAAACCTTCTGCTCCGCAGTGGCCGCTATGATGAGGCATTCAAAGAGTTGCGCCTCGCCGCCGAAGCAGACGAGCAACTCGAACCACAGCAGTTCAACTTTCTTTGGGCCATCTACGGCGATAATCTCGAAGCACTGAAAACAGCGATGGGCGAAGGCGCCTCCCGCCGCGCCCGCTTCGCACTCTACCAGTTGCAACAGCAACGCCCCGAGGACGGACTGCGCGTTTGGGACAGTCTCTCCGGCGAGGAAAAAAAGCAGAACCGCCACATCGCCGATGCGATGATCGCGAACCTGCTCCAGCTACTGCGGTATCACGACGCGACGAAAGTCTGGAACGACATCGCGATGAACGAGCGATACCGGCTGGAAACGGGCAAGATCTTCGACGGCAGTTTTGAGGAAGCGGTCTCCTACGGCGCGGAAATGCCGTTCGGCTGGCAGGTCAAAGACGCGTTGCAACTTCAGATCGGCATCGATCCGACCAAGGCCCACAGTGGCAGCCGGAGTTTGCGCATCGTGTTTCAGGTCCGCACTAATCTCGAAGCGTTGAATATTTCCCAGCTTATTCCGGTCATGCCGAACAGCGAATACGATTTCGAGTTCTATCTGAGGACTGAAAAGCTGGAAACGGGAAGCGCCCCGATGGTCCAGATCTTCGACGGGACGGACGGAGGCGCGCTGGCGGGTTCGCCACAGGCGCCGAGCGGCAGCACCCCGTGGACACGTGTCAGTATTCCTTTCAAGACGGGCAGCAAGACTGAAGCGGTGATACTCCGGTTCGTGCGTCTGAGTTGCAGCGACGACGAAACTCCGATCTGCCCGATTTTTGGTTCAGTATGGTATGACGACTTCAGTATCCAACGACGACGTTAGCGTAATTGCCGTTCGAGGTGCGCAACCGTTAGCGGCCACGAGTTCGCAGGACCGCGCGGTCTATCGCATCCGGCACACGCTGGCGAGCCGGTTTGCCGTGCTCGTGATCTGTATCGCGATCGTGATGTCGACGCTCGCGTATGGCACCGTGCATTACTGGGCCATGGGTCTTTTCAATCTCGGCGCGCTGACGATCCTGATTCTCTGGGTGTTGGACGCGTGGAGCCTGGGGACGATGCGCGTCAGTCGCAACGTGCTCCAACTCCCGTTGCTCGGCGCCCTGGTGCTCGGTTTTGTACAGCTTCTTCCGATGCGCGAGGTCGCGAACGACGCGGCGCTGGCTTTCGGCCTGGCGAATACGCTGTCGTTCGATCCGTATTCGACGAGGCTGGTGCTGGTGCAGTTTGCGACGCTGCTCGTCTACTTTTCCGCGACGCTTGTGTTCATCGATACGCCGCATCGTCTGCATTTGATGGTGCGGACGATCATGATCTTCGGTTTCCTGCTCGCGATTTTTGGACTGACGCAGTCGTTTACCAGTCCGACGAAGGTCTATTGGATGCGCGAGCTGAACCAGAGCACCGCGTTTGGGCCATTCATCAATCGACACCACTTTGCCGGATATATGGAACTGACCATCGCCTTGCCGCTGGGACTGTTGTTTGCCGGCGCGGTCGATAAGGAAAAGCGGCTGTTGTTTATCTTCATCGCGGGGTTGATGGGTGTGGCACTGGTGATGACGGCGTCGCGCGGCGGCATCATCAGTCTGGTGGCCGAGATCATGTTTTTCGTGATCGCCACGGGCATGTTTCCGAAGTACAGCGAGCACCGACATCGACGATCGACCCGGTTGAAAGCGCTGGGAGTGCGGCTTGCTTTGGCAGCGGCGTTGCTCGTGAGCCTTTTCATTGGCGTACTGACGTTAGGTGGTGAAATGTCGATCAATCGCTTGATTGTCGACAGTGTCAACACCAACGATCCGACGACGGGCCGTGCGCACTTCTGGTCGGTGACGCTGGAAATCATCAAGGCGCATCCGTGGATTGGCACCGGGCTCGGCGCGTTCGGTGTTGTGTACACGAAGTTCGATACGCGGAACGGACTGTTTCGCCTCGAACAGGCGCACAACGATTACCTTCAGGTGTTGTCTGACGGTGGCATCATCGGCGCTGTGCTGGCGCTCGGGTTTGTGGCGTTGTTGTTCTATCGAGCGTTTGCGCGGGCGCGATCGCGCGATGATTTTCGGAGAGGTGTTGCGCTCGCGTCCGTAGGCGGGTGCTTTGCCGTGCTCGTACACAGCTTTTTCGACTTTACGTTACACACAACTTCGAACGCGTTACTCTTTTTAGTGCTGGCTGCGCTGGCCACGCTGAATGGCCGCGTCGAAGAGGCGGTGGCGCCACGGCGTAAACGCCGTCGCCGGTCATCGTCAGCATCGTTATTGCCAAGCGAGAGCTCTGAAACAAGAACAAGTCAGGAAGGGGGCGAGGCCCCCGCCTGAATCGCGTTTAAAACACAACTATTATGGCTGCCAAAACTGCACGTTCCGCTGAACCATCTGCAAAAGAAGCGTCGTCTTTGCCCGGCATCGTTCTGGGCGCTGTGCTCCGGTATGGCAAACCGGACGCGTTCAACTATCGCGCGGAAGGGAAGTGGCACGCCATCTCCGCGGAAAGGTTCGTCGAGCGAGTCAAGAACGTTGCACTCGGACTCGCGGCCGCGGGCATTCGTCCCGGCGATCGTATCGCGCTGTTGTCCGAGAACCGGCCCGAGTGGTCCATCGTCGACCTGGCGATTCTGAGTCTCGGCGCGATCAACGTCCCTATCTACACGACGCAGGCAGTCGAGCAGATCGATTTCATCCTTGCCGATTCCGGTGCGAAAGCCATCTTCATTTCGAATCGCCGGCTCTACAAACACGCGCAACCAGCGATCGCGAATCGCCAGCTCGATCACCTGATCTTCTTCGATCCGGAAGTTGCGGAAGTCGTCGATCGCGCCATCGGGCTCGAGCAGTTGGAACAAAAGGGCAGCGAACACGCCGCCGAGCGTCCGGGCGCTTTCGACGCGTATCTCCGTGTGGTCCATCCGGAAGATCTCGCGACGATCATCTACACGTCGGGCACGACAGGCGAACCGAAAGGCGTGATGTTGACGCACAACAACTTCGTCTCGAACGTGCTGGCGATCAAGAAAGGATTGCCGATCGAACCGACGGACGTTGCGTTGTCAGTGCTGCCGTTGTCGCACATCTTCGAGCGCGCCGGGTTTTATGTTTTCTGTTATTGCGGCGTGTCTGTTCATTACACCGCTTCTTTTGATCAGGTCGGCGAGAACCTGCGCGAGGTTGCGCCGACGATCATGACGGCCGTTCCGCGTCTGTTTGAGAAGGTGTATCACCGGATCATCAAGAAGGGGATGGCGGAGAAGGGGTTTAAGAAGTCTGTCTTCATGCGCTCGCTCGACGTGGGGCAGCGATACGGTGAGCTGAAAGACAAGCGAAAGTGGATTTCGCCGCAGTTGCGTTTGAAGCAGGGATTGGCGAGCAAACTCGTCTTTTCGAAGTGGCGTGAGGGTGTTGGCGGACGCTTGCGATACTTCGTTTCGGGTGGCGCGCCGCTGTCGCCCGCGTTGTCGTATTCATATCTGGCGGCGGGGATTCCGATTCTGCAGGGATACGGGGCGACCGAGACGTGTATCGTCTGTGCGAATCGACCCGGGAATAATCACGTCGGCTCGGTTGGTATTCCGTTCGAAGGAATCGAACTCAAGATCGCCGACGATGGAGAGATCCTGGTGCGTGGTCCAAACGTGATGCGCGGGTATTACGGTCAGCCGGAAGCGACTGCGGAAGTGATCAAAGACGGCTGGTTTTACACCGGCGATGTTGGACACATGGATAAAGAAGGCCGGCTGTATATCACCGACCGGAAGAAGGACCTGTTCAAGCTGTCGAATGGAAAATATGTCGCACCGCAGTTGATCGAGAGCTTGTTGAAGCAGAGTGAGTTTGTGAGTCAGGTGGTTGTGGTTGGGGCCGGGCGGAAGCAGCCGGTCGCGCTGATCGTGCCTGACTGGGAGAGTTTGAACGAGGCGCTGGCCGAGGCTGGTGAAAAGGACGTGCCGAACGATCGTGCTTCACTAGCGAAGTATCCGGCCGCCGTGAAGACCGTTCAGCAGGACGTCGCCTCGCTGACTTCTTCCCTGACTGATTACGAACGCATCCGCCGCGTCGCCCTCCTGCCGGAAGAGTTCACCATCGACGGCGGCGAACTAACCCCCACCCTCAAAGTAAAACGCCGCGTCATCGACGAACGCTTCGCCGACGTAATCGAGTCGCTCTACAGCTAACTGATAGGAAAAGCCACCCGCTTCAGTGGAAAAGGCACCCCTTCAGTGAGTGGATGTACTTCCAACCTAAACGCCTTTGTTGGCTTATTCACTTTGCCTTGAACCATCCAGCAACTTCGTTGGTGGGATTCAAACGTTTTAAGTGGGTTGCCAGTAGGTAGGAGTTGAAGCATCTACCCACTGACGTGGGTAGGATTAACGAGCTTCCGATTAGCTAAACGAACAACTAAATCGGTGTTTTTTCGTGTTCAGACAGGATCGACTCGGCCAGGATCCTGAGATTCATCGGTATTTCCGGTGTCGCGATGGGGCCGCGTTGCGCGCGGTGATGGGCCAGTAGCGGGAGTTCGGCGCTGCAGAACTCGCACGATTGAAGATGCTGTCTGACTAGCGTTGCGACCATCGGCGAGAGTTTTTCGGAGCGAAAGGAAAGCAGCGTCGTCGACGTAGGACAAGCGGCCGTTTTTCCAAATGTGGCCGTTTTTCTGGATGTGAGTTGTCGTTGTGAGCGGTTCATTTCGTTCCGAGTTGTTTCACCCCTACAAACAGTGCGAATCCCCGGCACATTCCAGCACTTTTCCACATTTTCCTCAGCTTTTTCATACCCTCCACCTGTTGTAAAAACTTGTTGCTCGTTCTTTAAAATGCTGTTACCATGTCTCGCGTCGGTCATGAGCCAACCCGGTCTCTGACGTCTCCAGGAAACACCAAAACCGCTCACTCGCGGAACAAAATCACCTCTGCAGTTCCAACCGGCATTTTCAGGTAGCACCTCTATCTCTGAACGACGAACACTAACAGGGCGCACGGACAAATCGTGAAATCGCTAAGTGAAGATTCTCAAAAAGCAGCGCCGGCAGGCGCGGGCGACAAGCGCCCGCAGGCAAGAATGCGTCGCGCCGAACGTCAGGCGAAGAGCGGGAAGTGGGTCGACAGTCTCCGATCGTCGGACGTAAACCGGCTCTGGACTGACCTCCACCGCATCGTCTCGCACCATCCGCTGGTGCGCGCGTCTCGCAGCGCCGGACTGCTGGTCGAAGAAGGCGCAGGCGCCGCATACACCGATCTCACGCAGGAACTATTCGTCCAACTGCTCAGCAAAAATCGCTTCGAACACTATCTCGACACCGAGATGTCTGACTACGAGATCGAGTGCGAGATTAGCCAGATCGAGCTGACCAACCTGTTGACCGCGGAACTCCGCAAACGACATCCGGAGAGTTATCGTCTCGCCCGCCGGATCTCGACGTTGATTCAGTCAAGCCCCAATTTCCGTCGCTTCGATTCGAGTGGCATCGACGACGAGCCGCACCGCCGTCTGGCGGATCGCGTTTATGGACTGAGCGAGTGGAACGACGACAAATCCCGCCGCGGCGCGCACGACGTCGAACAGCGCGTGCAGATAATTCCGGTGCGGCAGCGAGACACACGGATGGTCGGATGCACGGGCGATTCCCAGGTCGTCATCAGCAATCCGGACCTCGAAGACTTGATCGTTTCGGTCCTCGACGCCGTGGATTCGCCGGTCGACGTGCGCACTTTGCGAAGCCTCGTGATGTCGCGTCTGCCGGTAATGGACATCTACCTCGTCCCCCTGGACGGCGACGACAGCGACAGCGAAAACAGCAATAGTTACGAGCCGGTGGACAAGCGCGAGAACCCCGAGGAAGGCCTTGTGCGCCGGGAGTCGGAGCGGGAAGCAGCCGGTTATGTGGACCAGTTTCTGGCGAGTCTGAACGAAGCGGTGCGGGGGAAAGTGAAGCAGTACAACCGCATCATCGGGGTGCTCTGGTACTGTTATTTGAGCCCGGACCATTCGACACAATTGGAAGTTGCGGCGGCATTAGGCGTTTCTGATTCATTAGTGTCGGATTACCGGCGTCGCATCGAGCAGGAGTTGCGGGCGCTGTCGTTCAGCGAAGTGGAAGAGGCGAAGCAGTTTGAGCTGGCACTTCGGGAGCACGTCAAAACCCTGGTTTTTGAGATTGAGGAGAAAGAGGTCGCGGTTTAGCGCAAATCCGTCTAATCTGTGTTTTTGAGGCTGCTGCGTTAACAAACGCCGCAGCTTTCTGCTTTAATGTGAGCGAGTTTAAGAGGAGTGCGGCAAACAGTGGAGGCAATTTTTTGGTTGAGTGTGGCAGCGATTGGATACGCCTACGTTGGCTATCCCCTCCTGCTCCTCCTGCTTAGCCGGATTAGACCAAAGCCCGTCAAAAGCGGCCACTGGACCCCGTCAGTAACCGTCATCATCGCGGCCTACAACGAGGAACGAGACCTCGCCGCCAAACTCGAAAACACTCTCGCACTCGATTATCCCCAGACGCACCTCGAGATCATCGTAACGTCCGACTGTTCGACGGATCGCACCGACGAGATCGCGCGGAGTTTTGCTTCGCGCGGTGTTCGTCTCCACCGTCAGGAAGAACGCCACGGCAAGACCGCGGCCCAAAACGCGGCCGTGACGAAAGCACGCGGCGAGATCATCGTCTTCTCCGACGCGACGACGCATTATCGGCCCGACGTCCTGCGATTGATGATTCCGGCGTTCGCCGACAAGAGCGTCGGCTGTGTGACCGGACGCGTCATTTATCAGGATGACAAAGATTCGAGCGTCGGCGCCGGCACTCAGTCATATTGGAACTACGAGTTCTTTTTGAAGAAACACGAGAGCGCGGTTTGCTCGCTGATCGGCGTTTGCGGCTGCATGTATGCGGTGCGCGCATCGGCCTACATTCCGCTTTATAACGAAGCTTGCAGCGATTTCATCATCGCGACGACGATGGTGGAACAGGGCTTGCGAGCAGTGTACGTTCCAGAGGCGGTCTGCACTGAAGAACCCAACCGCCAGGCAAAAAAGGAGCTGGCGGCGCGCGTTCGAATTATCTCGCAAACATTCGCGGATCTATGGCGAAACCGGAGTGTACTGAATCCGTTCCGCAGTGGGTTTTACGCGGTTCAATTATGGTCACACAAATTGATGCGCTATCTGGTTCCGGTGTTTCTCATCGTGATCTTTATCGCCTCGGCGCTGCTGGCGACACGCAACGCTTTTTACGCCGCGGTGTTCGTGATTCAGGTCGCGTTTTACCTGGCGGCGCTGGTCTCATGGCTGCTCGAACGAGCGGGTGTGACGTTTAGCCTGCTGGCGTTGCCGCAGTATTTCGTGATCACGAACCTGGCGTCGTTGATCGCGTTCGTTAAGTTTTTGACCGGTGAAAGGTACACGCGTTGGGAACCGAGCCGCGAATAAACAGCATGAAGAACGCGCTGTCGATCGATCTGGAAGACTGGTTCTGCGTCAAGAATCTGGCCCAGGCGATTAAGCGCGACGACTGGGACAAGTGCGATCTACGCGTGCGCGCGAACACGACGCGCATTCTGGATCTGTTGGACCGCCACAACGTTCGGGCGACGTTTTTCATTCTCGGCTGGGTGGCTGACCGGGCGCCGGATTTGATTCGCGACGTTGAAGCGCGCGGTCACGAGATCGGCGTGCATGGTTACAACCATCTGCTGTTGACGGAGATCACGCCGGAAGAGTTTGACGAAGATTTGGGCAAGGCGCTCGAAGCGATTGCCAGGACCGGCATCAAGTCGCGACCGATCGGGTTTCGCGCGCCGTCGTTCTCGATGGTGAATGCGACGAAAGGCTGGGCGCTGCCGATCCTCGAAAAACACGGTTTCCAATACGACTCGTCAGTCTTCCCGGTTGGTTTTCATCCCGACTACGGCATCGCCGACGCGCCGCTGAGCCCATACAAAATCACAGACAAGCTTTACGAATTTCCGATGAGCGTGCTGGAGATGTTCGGTCGCCGCTTTCCGTTTTGCGGCGGCGGTTACTTCCGTTTGTTTCCGTACACTTACACGCGCTACTGCATGCGTAAAGTGAACGAACAAGGGCGCGCAGTCGTGTTTTACCTGCATCCCTGGGAAGTCGATCCGGATCAGCCGCGCATAAAAAATTTGTCGCGTTCTCAAAAGTTCCGTCACTATCGCAATTTAGATCAAACGGAGCGGCGATTAAGCCGTCTGGTCAACGATTTTCAATTCACCACGGTTAGAGAGGTGCTTCAGATTTGAGTAACGAAATTCAGGCCCAGCGTGCCTTCTGGAACAGTGAGGCTGACGCCTTCCAGAGGATCTACACGCACCGCAAGTCGAAGTTTTCCAACACGCTCGATCAGATCTTCCGCAAAGACATGTACGAGCGTTATCAGTTCACGATTGCGAACTGCGAACCCATCAAAGGCCGGACGTTTTTGGATGTCGGTTGCGGCAACGCGCTGTACTCACTCGAGCTCGCGCGGAAAGGCGCCGGAAAAGTCGTCGGCATCGACATCGCGGAAGTGATGATCGGTTTGTGCCGCCAGGCGAGCGACGCGGAAAACCTGTCAGACATTTGTACCTTCATCCAGACGGATCTGCTGGAGTACAACCCCGATCAGAAGTTCGACGTGAGTTTTGGTATCGGGCTTTTCGACTACATCAAGAACCCGTTGCCGGTGCTCACGAAGATGCGAGAGGTAAGCACTGACAAGGCCATTATGGCGTTTCCACGGTTGTATACGTGGCGCGCGCCGGTGCGTAAAGTGCGACTCGGAATCAAAGGCTGCGACGTTTACTTCTACAGCGCCGCGCGCATTAACCAGTTGATGAAAGACGCCGGATTCAGTCGTCATGAATTGACGAAGGTCGGCAAGCTCTACTGCGTGGTTGCTTATCCGTAACCCGTGCTTTTCCTATGCCGAAGAACCCTGACGCATTCGATTATGAAGGCATCTTTCCGGGCCGCGGCGGTCGCGGCAACGAAAGTGCGGCCGAAATCGAAGCATGGTCCAAGGCAGGAAAACTCAAACACTTCGACGATCCCGACTATGTTCCCGCTTCAGCTCCCGCGCCTCTCTCCCAGACGGCCCAGACAAAGGAAAAGAGTTCGTCGTTAATCGCCGGCGCCGGCAATTGGATTCGCCGGCGCGGCCACACTCTCAGCTTTGCTGCACTGTTCGTGTTCAGCATCGTTCTTTACCTCAGACCTTACGAATTGATCCCGGCGCTGTCGTCGTTCACGTCGATGGCTTATTACACGGGCATGGTGACGCTGGCCGTTTTCTTTGCCACGCAGCTTGCTCTCGAAGGAAACCTCACGGCGCGACCAAGAGAGATCAACTTTGCCTTGTTAATCGGTTTGGCGGCCCTGTTGTCGATGCCGCTCGCAGAGGATCCCGGCGGCGCGTGGGAGACGTTCACCGATTTGTTGGTGAAGACGCTTGTGATCTTCATCGTGCTCGTGAACGTGGTACGCACCGAGCTCCGACTTAAGTTGTTTCTGTATTTGGTGCTCGGCGTCAGTATTTATCTGAGTATCAGTGCGATCAACGACTACCGGGCAGGGGTATTCGCGACGGGAGCTGCCGAGACCTTCGACCTGCGCATCGGCGGGCGAATCAAAGGTTTGTTCGAGAATTCAAACGATCTCGCATTGCATCTCGTGTCGATGATTCCAATTGCGGTCGCGTTAGGAATCGCCGGACGCAATCCGCTGAAGAAGCTGGTCTACTTTGGCATCACGGCGCTGATGGCAGGCGCTGTCATCGTTACGTTCTCGCGTGGCGGCTTTATCGGTCTCGTCGCAGCGGGTTTTGTGTTGTTCCGAAGATTGGGCAAGAAGAACCGCGTAGCGACAACCGGCGCACTTGTGTTTACCGTCATCTTGTTCATAGCCCTCGCGCCCGGCGCTTTTTCAAATCGACTCGGGACGATCTTCAACTCCGCTGCAGACCTTACCGGATCGTCGAGTCAGCGCACCGAGGTTCTGAAACGGTCTATCTGGGTCACGCTGAGATATCCGATAACCGGCGTCGGCATCGGCAATTTTCGGCACAAGTCGCCGCGGAACCTGGAAACGCACAACGCCTACACGCAGGTGGGCGCCGAAATGGGAATCGCGGCGATGGTTATTTACATCATGTTCCTGGTCCATCCCATTCGTCGAATGCGGTTGGTGGAAAGGGAGACTGATACGAGTCCCGATCAACGGACGCTGCACTACCTCGCGATTGGATTGCAGGCGTCGCTTGTCGGGTACATGTTCAGCAGTTTTTTTGGCGCGGTCGCGTATTACTGGTACGTCTACTATCTCGTGGGTTATGCGGTCGTTCTGCACCGGCTGTACATAATCAAGTTTCCGCCGGCAGACGGGTACGCGCGTGAGCGTTGGGAAGCGCCGTTTTCCAAGAAGACGCAGCGGTTGATCGGCGGTGATACGGCTACGGCGGCAGAACCAGCGGGTGTGAAATGAGTTTGTTCGGCGGAATTCATGACAGTTTGTCGCTTCATGTGCTGACGCCATTTTCACGTCTGCAACGATCGACCCGTCCGGCGACCCGGCCCACGCAACAAGCCTTCAACGAAGGCCTTCGCTTCCGGCGCGAAACTGCGCACTGGACCAACGAACAACGAACCGGCTGGATCGAAGAACGGCTCCGCACCATCGTTCGCCAGGCTTACGAAGAAACACCCTACTACCGCGAGCTTTACGATCGACACAAGATCGACGTCTACGCCGACTTTACTTTCGACGACTTCTCTCGTTTTCCGATCCTGAACCGCGAAGACGTTCGCGAAGCCGGACCAAAGCTGCTCGCCTCCTCAGTTCCACCCAATCAACGACGAAAAGATAGCACCGGCGGCTCGACTGGCGCTCCGACCGAGATCTGGTTGGGACCAAATGAACGCGGTTGGCGCGACAGCGGCATGGAACGCTTCTTCGAAACCTTGGGTGTGCGCGAGGGTAGCAGGACCGCGCTATTCTGGGGACATCATCTCGATCCGAAGGCGACTGACAGCCTGCGCGACCGCTATCAGGCGTTTGTTACGAACGTCAGGTGGTTTGACTGTTTCCGGTTGTCGCCCGAGATACTCGACGA
>JAICGQ010000035.1 GCA_025923035.1 Pyrinomonadaceae bacterium
ATTAGAAAACTCGGCGGCGCCCTCTATTGCGACCGTCGCTACGGCCGAGTCTTCGTGGGTCACAACGGCGCCGAATCTTACTATGCCTCCCGCGGCTTCCGTGGCTCACTGAAGGTCTAAGTCTTTCACGACCCACTTCCACGCACGCGCGTGCCCGAATTTCACTCGGGCCGATGAGCCCGTTTCCAACTAAAACTCGCTTTAGGAGAGCGGACACTACTCTGCTGGCCTCGTTGCCTCTGCAGGTCAGCTAAAAGGAGATAGGAATGAACGAAAGAAGAATTGTCGTTTCCAGACGCCGCTCAACGCGTCTACTACTCGCGTTTGGCGCGATCCTCGCCGTTTTTGCGGTACTCATATTCGCTTCCCCGTCCAGCTTCGTGGCCCAGGTGAGCTCGATGGACCAGCAGTCGCTACCGAATAATCTTCCGCATCCAAACCCGGGCGGAAAGGCTGCGACGTTTAGCACAGATGGTGAGGTGAATCTAACCGGTGAGTATTTCCAGGCACAGGGCACGAACGGACGAAGCTGCGTTTCGTGTCATATTCCGGAAGAAGCGTGGAGCATCAACCCCGGCACGTTACAGGATCTCTTCGATCAAACCGGCGGAACTCACCCCGTCTTCAACACGCTCGACGCAAACAACCCCGAAATGGACGTCTCCACTCCCGCCGCGCGACTCGCGGCATACAGCATGCTCCTGAGCCGGGGCGTGTTCCGGCGAGGTGGACAACCGCGTGCAAACTCTGAATGGGAACTGATCGCCGTCGACGATCCGCATGGATGGGCCAACCTTGGACGACTCGTACACTGGCGCCGCGTCATGCCGACCATCAACTTCAAACAAGGCAGCACCACGGTTAACTGGGACGGCGGCAACAGCGTCGCCACCGGTCAGGAAGACGGGTTGAAAAATCAGGCTGCTCGTAACATAACCGGTGCGCAGCAAGGCCTACCAGCGACACCCGAAGTCATTGCCGACATCGTTCGCTTTGAGAAGTCGTTATCGACGGCGCAGTTGATTGTTCCGGGAGTTGGACGGCTCGACTCGGATGGCGCCAGAGGTGGTCCCGAAGAGTTGTCGAAGATGCCCGAGACCCCAATCACTGGAGGCCGGTTCGATCTCTTCGACGCATGGATTAATCACTCGAACCCCCGCAGAGCGCAGATCGCGCGTGGCCAGGAGATCTTCAATAACAAGAGGAACGCCAATAATCGAACCTGCAACGGCTGCCACAACTCGCCGAACAACGGAACGAATGTCGGGAACGCCTTGTTTGACATTCAGACTGCGTCTTTCGACGCTCGCCCGGACGATTTTCCGCTTTACACGTTCCGCAACAGAACGACTGGTGAGATTCGCCAGTTGACTGACGCGGGTCGCGGCAACATCACGGGACTATGGAGTGATCTCGGCAAGTTCAAGACACCGACGCTGCGCGCACTCTCCGCACGCGCCCCTTACTTTCACAACGGCATCGCGCCGACGCTAACCGACGTGGTCCTGCATTACGAAAAACACCTGGGTTTCGCTTTGACAGATCAGGAACGGGCTGACCTCGTCGCATTTCTAAACGCACTCTAGGCGCGGGGTGGGCGCCGATCACTGAAATGCCAATTGTCGAGTAGGCCCGGCAATTGGCAATCAGTGTTTCAGTCTTCTCATCCTCTTCGATGCAGCGCCCACCATGCGCCGGCGAACACACCGCACGTACAACCCAGCAGCACCGCCAAATTGATCCACAACTGCGACGTAATAGTTCCCGCCATTGACAACCTCAGCGCCTCGCTCAAGTAGTAAGTCGGGATCAGGTGCATCGCCTTATCGAACCAGGCCGTGATACCTATCGACGGAAAGCTCGGCGCAAGCAGAACGATCAAGACAAAACTGGCCCACGTGTTCACCTGCATCGTGTTCTTCAGCAGGCTTCCGACAACCAAGCCGACGCCAACGACAAAAACCAAACCCAGTACGAGCGTCAAAATGGTCAACGGCCAATTTCGTATCAACTGCCGGTTGATAACGACGAGCACACCACCAATCAGCAGCGTATAGACCACCCCCGTCAAAGCCTTACCCGCGATTATGTCGTTCAAACTCGCTGGCGACGACAAAAGAAAATCAAGCGTCCGCTTTTCCTTTTCCTCGACTATCAACAAGGGAACGACGAACGCGCCGGTCATGCCAAACGTAAGTATCAGCAACATCGGCAGGAATACTTGCTCCATGTTGGCAGCATCGCGCAGCGGATCGTTTTCTTTCTTATCAACATCGACCCACACCAGATTGGCTGGTTCCGGCTGCTTCGCCACCGACCGCACGGTCTGATTCACCAACCGCCGGAAAGCGGCTTGCTCAAACAAATTCTTTTGATTATTGACGTAAATGGTCAGTTGCGGTTGGTTGCCTGCGGCCAGGTCTGCATCGAAGTTCGCGGGCACCACCAAACCGCCGACAGCCTTTCGCTTTTGTACTTCGCTCACTGTTGCATCTGCTGAAGCAGCTTCGACGATCGTTACCTGCGGAGTGTTGCGCAACTCCGCGACGAGCCCTGAGCCTGCCGCAGCATGGACCACCAGACTCTGGGGTTTGCGGTTATCGTCACCGGGCAACATCACGCGAAACAGGAGCGCGACAAACAACGGCGTTACCAAGGCTGTGAGCAGATAACGATGCCGGATCGCGTCGATGACGTCTTTTCGAGTAATCGCAGAAACGACTGAGAAGTTCATTCAGATAACCGCCTTCCTGCCAGTTCGACGAACACGTCTTCGAGGGTTGCTTCGGCCGAGTGTAAAGTTTTGACCTGGCCCGTGCTTAAGAGTTGCTGCAGTTCTCTTCCCGCCGCTTCGCCGTCCAACGCGACCGTCACGCTCTCGCCGTTATTGAGTGTGACGTTTACTTGCTGTTTACCGTGGGCCGTCTTCAGATTCGCCGGAGTGTCGAGCGCAACTATCCGTCCTTCGCTTAAAAACGCGACGCGATCGCACAGTTGATCTGCTTCCTCCATGTAGTGTGTGGTCAGAAAGATCGTCACTCCTTCTTTCGACATGTCGACAATCAACCGCCGTATCTCGCGACCCACAACCGGATCTAAACCGCGCGTCGGTTCGTCAAGAAAAACTATCTGCGGACGATGCAGTATGGAGCGTGCAATGACGAGCCGCTGCTTCATACCATTCGAATAGTTCTGGACTTTGTCTTTGGCCCGGTCGAGGAGATCGACTTGTTTGAGGACTGCATCCACCCGTGCCATATCCTGTTGATAGAGACGCGCGGCGAATTCGAGGTTCTCGCGGCCCGACATTCGTTCGTAGAGATTCTGGTGTTCGGAAACGACGCCGATGAGTGGTCTCAGTCGTTGTTGTTCCGCGACGACGTCGCAATCCGCGACGCGACCTCGTCCGGAACTCGGCCGCAACTGGCCGCTCAGCATTCGAATGGTGGTCGTTTTGCCGGCCCCGTTGTGGCCCAAAAAGCCGAATATTTCGCCCACATCTACGGTGAAGGAAATGTTGTCGACCGCTCGCAAACTATTGAAGGTACGGGAAAGATTCTCAACCTCTATGGCTTTCATAATTGGTCCTGAGCAAGAATTGGCGGTGAAAGCTCGCCTCGATCTGGTAGGTCTAATACGCGTTGCGAGCAACTATGTTGCAGATCTCGTGAGGAGTTTTACTGGAAGACTGATGCTTTCAGAGTGACGTCGGCATTCGTCCACGCGCGTTGAAACTGCTGGTCTACTTTCGCTGCCTCTGCCGTCTTCCGTTGAGCACGTAAACTTTGTGAGAGTCCAAACAATGCCCAACCGTTGTTCCGGAACTCTTTCAGATCCTCGCGGTAAACAAGTTCAGCGTCCCTTGCGCGGCCGGCCTTGAGCAACGCCGCACCGAGATACAAGCGCATCGATTGTCCCCAATCCGGAGGCTCGATGTACTTCAACGAGTCCTGAAGCTTGACGGTGGCTTCAAACGCTTTCACCGCTTCCGCATGTCGCCCCTGCGCCAACAACAACTCGCCTTCGAGCGCTCGCGTCGATAACTCCAGAATCGTTGGCGCCGGATTCGCGGTCGTCAACATCTGTTTGACAGAAGGATCCACGCTCGACGCTCTGAGTTTCTTCAACTCTTCTTCAGCTTCCGGAAATTTTCGTTGGGCGACGAAGGCACTGCCGCGCGCGTAATGCCACAGACCGCGCAGATATTGCGAACCGTGTGCCGGCTCGGGTTCAGCAAGTACCAGTTCCCACTTGCCGAAGATCTTATTGATCAGCCACGGCATTGAAGCGGCACGTTCGCCCGCGCCCATCCCCTGATGCGACGTCCCGCCCGCTCCTGCTCTAGCTGCTTCCATTGCCCGCGTGTAGTTGCCGGCATGCATCGCGGCGTAACGAATGAAGTCCCACGCGTGTCTAAAATGAGTGCGTGACGACAAGCCATAGGTTCCCAGATTCGGAGTCGGGCGGTCGCCCCATTCTTTCTGGAAAAGCTTGTCGACTTCGAGTGATCTCTGATTGCTGGCTATGGCTTTCGCGTAATCGCCTGTCCTCACGTAGATGTGTGAGGGCATGTGGACCATGTGACCAGCCTTAGGCATGAGCGCCTCCAACCGATCGGCTTGTGGCAATGCTCTTTCGGGCTGTGTGGAACTCTCGAACAGATGAATAGAAAGGTGCACCGCACCCGGATGATCAGGATTGAGCGCCAGGATCTTGTCGAGCGTTTCTACAGCTTCGCGCGTGCCGGGCAGTGGCGAGCCGTCGCGTTTCCAGTAGGACCATGCAGCGTGAGTCATTAAAGCGTCGACATACAGATACGCCGCTTCTAGATCTTTCGGATAGCGCTCGTACGTTTTGCGAGCTGCTTGGATGTACTTTGCATCGCGAATGTCGCGATCGATGTAACTGTCGCTGTCGTAACGCACCGCCAGGGTTTCGATCAACGCCTGTTCGACGGCAGTCCCTTTCGCAGCGCGCGCACGCGCTTCTGCGATCGCTTTGCGACCTTCGGCTTTCGGATCGTCAGGAAACGCCATGAACCGGCTGTTGGGAATTGGACCAAGAGCCAGCGCGAGGCCCCAGTACGGCATCGGACTCTCCGAATCATTACGAAGCGCTTCTTTGAAGGAGGCGGTTGCTTCGGGAGAGTAGTAACCATAGACCAGCCTGAGTCCCTGATCGAAAAACTTCTGCGCGGCTTCGGATTTCGTCGAAATCGGCCGGCTGTAAGTTCCGAGTCCATCGATCAAGACCGCGAAGTGGCCCTCGTCACTCGAGCCGACGATCGGATCAAGAGTGAAGATTATCGAAACGAGGATTATCGAAACGAGTCGACGCGTGTACAACATAAGACGACCCTCATTCATGATCTAACGAGTGAAGGCACAATGCCCTCCGCGTCTCGAGACGGGGAGGGCATCTGCTTGTCGAGCGCTACTGCTTGTCGTAAACCGCGACGGTCGTAACTTTCTTTCCCTGGGCATCCGTCGCGTTTGTCGTGACTGTCCGTGATTTCCCGTCGGCTGCGACGACGATCTTGCCGGTCAGCGTTTGCTTGCCGCCTTTCATCGCCGTCATAGTTATCGTGTCCTTATCGACCATGCGATACGATCTCGTCTCAGAACTCGAATCGCCTGTCACCGGATACTCTTTACCGTCGAACTTTCCGGTCCATTCGTGGTGAACCGCGCCGCCGTTTTCATCGGTGCCGTCCACAATCACTTTGATCTGATCTCCAGCCGCCTCATAAACGACTGTGTGGTTCCTCGCTTTGCCTGCAAACTTCGACTTCGCCTCATTGAGCTTCCATGTGCCCATGTGCGGGTTGTCCTGAAAGCCCAGCGCGACACTCACAAAAACGAGAGAGATTGTGAATGCGATCGTTTTTGTTTTCATGCAGCTTACCCCCTGAAAGAAGATTTGAGAGGAAGTTTGCGCGCATTCTATGCCTGCGGACGCTGGGCTGCAATTAAAAGCTGCATTAAAGTTGGCCTGCAAAGTACGTTGCAAGCGCCACCGTTATTTCATTGCGTGGAGGTTATTCAGGTCGCGAAAGCGTTGACCGGATAAAACTATAACCTTAATCTCCCTGCGGTTACGCAAGTAGTAACTCTTAAGGACCGCCGATAATGGACGCGCCAGACGTTCTTCGCCATAACGCCCTCGCCTGGGACACGGAATGTGAGAACCAGGGCGAGTGGAGCCGGCCTGTCAGTGCTGAGGTGATTGCAAACGCGCGTCGCGGCGACTGGCAGGTGATACTCACTCCCAACAAGCCCGTACCGAAGGAATGGTTCGGCGAGTTGAAAGGTCGAGACGTGCTATGTCTTGCTTCGGCAGGCGGGCAACAAGGACCAATCCTCTCTGCCGCAGGGGCGAACGTTACAGTGTTCGATCAATCAACAAGACAACTGGAATGCGATCGCCTGGTCGCAACCCGAGAATCACTCGACCTCCGGATCGTTCGTGGTGACATGAAAGATTTGTCGACGTTCGACGACGCCAGCTTCGACATTATTTTCCATCCCGTTTCGAATTGCTTTGTTCCTGACGTCCGGCCTGTTTGGAAAGAATCGTTCAGAGTGCTGCGCCCGAACGGCGTGATGATGTCGGGTTTCCTCAATCCACTCTTCTACATATTCGATCACGATCTCGACGATCAGGGCACGCTGGCGGTGAAGCATGCACTTCCCTATTCAGATCTGGATCGTTGGACCTACGAAGGCAGACAGTTGGTGGCAGAGAAAAACGAGCCGTTCGAGTTCGGCCACCTGTTGACGGACCAAATCGGCGGTCAAATCGATGCCGGGTTTCTGATATCCGGGTTCTACGAAGATTACTGGAATGACCAAGCCACGAACCTGAACAAATACACGCCGACGTTCATTGCCACACTTGCGTTGAAACCCAGGTAAGGAGCTAACGCATGCATCGTTCCGTTTGCGCCATCATCCTCCTTCTTTGTTGCCAACCGATCCTCTGCCAGACCAACCCGGAAGCTCCTCGCGCGTCTGCCAAGCGACCTGCGGCTTCCGACGCTGTTAAGAAAGATCCTGTATTCGATCCGTTCGTGCCTCGTCAGGCAGCAGAAAAACTCCTGGCTCTCGACAATGTTCAGATCAAGAGTATAGGGCTGTCGCGTCTGGCGAGCCTGATCTGGAAATACGACGAAGACTACGCGCGCTCTCTTTTTGAGAAGGCACTCGCCGTTTCGCATCCGGAAAACAACAAGAGCGACGGACGGCTCAAACTGATTTACCGGAATGTAATCAGCGTCATTGCGATGAGAGATTCGCAGTGGGCCAAACGTCTCATTGATGCGTCCGCGATTTTCGACGAAAAAGGTCAGAGTTCGGCGAATCTCAACACGGCGCTGTCCCTGATCGATAGCTCTCCGGGTCAAGCCGTCGAGTTTGCCAAACGAGCCCTACGCGACCAGGTGAATCCGGGTTTTCTCAACTTTCTGCTGACGCTGCGAAGAACAGATCACGGTCGGGCAGATCTGATGTTTCTCCAGGTGGTTGCGTTTCTTGGTCAACAATCACCGCCCGACGTCAGGGGACTTCATTCGCTCGGCGTCTACTTGTTTACGGCGCCGGAACTCGTTGACTCGGATCGTTACCAGGTAACTCTCGTTGACGACATGCTGGTGCCGAACATAAACGTTCAGCGTCCGGGTGTCGGGGCGGCTCTGGTCCGCGCTTACCTCAGCACGGCCGGCAGTCTCTTGTTGCGCGCCGCCACTGACCCCGAGCAGAAGAAGTACACCTACACATTGGGCCGCCTGTTGCTGCCCAAGGCTCAAGCGGCAGCACCGGATCTCGTTCCCCAAATAGAAGCGGCAATGGCGGCTGTCAGCTCAAACGTACCGCCATCGCTGGTGAACGAAACCGCTTTCAAATACATCGACATGAAGCCTCGCACTCCTGAAGAGAGTCTGGCGAATGCGGAGCGCAAGACTGACGACATCGAGCGAGAGATGGCGTTCCTCGACGTCGTGGTGTCAGCGTGGTGGAGATCTGACTTCAAAACGGCGCGCAAGGCTGCGTCGATGATTCGAGACATCGACGCCCGCCAGGCACTCAATCAGTTGATTGATTTCGCTGACGCTGCAACGCTTCTTAAGAGTGATCCGTCGAGCGTAGCAGCCGTAGAAAAGGTGGCATACAAACTCTCTCCCGGATTCGAACGTGCACTGCTACTACTGGCAATCGCTCAAACGCGAGTTAAGAGTGGCGACGTTGCACAAGCGGAAGAAGCGATCGACGCCTCGTTAAAAGCAGCATCTGCGATAGACGATCTTCGCCGGCCCGCTCTTGGTTTGATCGCTACCGGCCAGCTGGCCCAACTCCGTTCTTCACGAACGCCGACGGCCACTACCAGCACGATCAAAGACTTGAACTCTTTTGAGAAGGCCGAGTATGGCAACATCGGATGGGACAAAGAGGTCCAGCTGGGAGCATTGAAATCGAGCTTCCCACTCAAGTTTTCAGGTCTGGATCTGAATTTGGATACCGCGTTGCGCGCAATCTTGTTGTCCGATCTGGAAATCGGGTTCGCCCGCGCACAGGAGATCAAAAACGAGTGGCTGCGGTCACGCGCGCTGGTTGAGTTTGTCGGTGCGTACCTGGAAAAAATGGAAAAGGACGCGGAGAAGCAACAACATTTGGCGCCCTGAGCAGGGTCTTCTACTGCTTCGCGATCGCACCGCCGCCGCGCAGCACGTACTTCTGCACTTTTCCGGTCGCTGTCTTCGGTAACTCCGCTACAAACGTCACGCCATGAGGCGCCTTGAAATGCGCCAGTCGATCGCGCGCGAATTCGCACAGCTCATCGCCTGTCGCTGCCGCGCCGGACTTCAGCACGACGAACGCATGCGGCGCCTCACCCCAACGCTCGTGCGGCAAGCCGACGATCGCCACCTCCTGCACCGCCGGATGACGCAACAACACGCCTTCGACTTCGACTGACGAGATATTCTCGCCGCCGCTGATGATCACATCTTTCAGTCGATCGCGAATCTCGGCGTACCCACTCTCGTGCACCACGGCCGCATCGCCGGTGTAAAACCAACCGTCTCTGACGACTCGCGACGTCGCCTCAGGATCGTTGTAGTAACCCTTCATCACCGCGTTGCCCCGCACAACGATCTCGCCGAGCGACTGCCCATCGCGCGGAACGTCATTGCCTGCTTCGTCAACGACGCGCAGCTCACCTGACGTCAAAAGTTCAACTCCCTGGCAGGCTTTGATCACAGACTTGTCCGCGCACGAAAGAGCTTCGTCCTCCGGCCTCGATTCGCAAATCGTGATGAAAGGAGACGTCTCCGTCAGGCCGTACGCGTGAGTTATCACCCAACCCAACTCACCTTCCACGCGTTCGATCGTCGCCGCCGCGGGTGGCGCGCCGGCCGTTACGATTCGCAAACCGCGACGTACGTTACGTCTCAATTCCTCTGGTCCATTCGCGATACCGATCAGCACGGTCGGCGCCGCGCACAGCATCGTGATCGACTCCTGTTCGATCTTCTCGAAAACAGCGGTTGGTTCAACTTTTCGCAGGCAGATGTGCGTGCCGCCAACGGCGGTGACCGTCCATACGAACGTCCAACCATTCGCATGAAACATCGGCAACGTCCAGAGATAACGATCGGCCATCGTCATCGGATGGTGAATCAATGTGCCGACTACGTTTATGTAGGCATTGCGGTGCGTGATCATTACGCCTTTCGGCCTCGAGGTTGTGCCGCTCGTGTAATTAATCGTCAGCAGATCGGTCTCTTCAATCTGGGCCGGCTCGAACGGTCCATCGAAGCTTGCGCTTGCAAGGAGTGTTTCATAATCGAGCCAGCCATCTCTCGCGCCTTCGAGCGCAACAAAGGAAGTGACGTTTGGTAGCTCTCCACGAATGCTATCGACAGCCTCGAGGTAATCCGAATGCGCGCACACCACGCGCGCGCCGCTGTGATTGATCAAGTATGCAAAGTCTCCTGCAATGAGCCGGTAATTAAGAGGCACAAGGACGGCGCCAAGCTGTGGCACGGAATAAAACGATTCGAGCATCGCGTGGGTGTTGGGAGCGATGTATGCAACACGATCACCTTGTTTCACACCTAAAGCCCGCAAAGCAGTGGACCAGCGATCGCAGCGCTCAAAAAACTGTTCGTAAGTCAGGCGTAAATCGCCATCCACGACGGCTTCACGATTTGCGTACAGCTTGCGAGTGCGGCGTGCAAATTCAAGTGGCGTTAAGGGAAGCTCCATGAA
Organism: Pyrinomonadaceae bacterium; assembly: GCA_025923035.1. Classification (GTDB taxonomy): domain Bacteria; phylum Acidobacteriota; class Blastocatellia; order Pyrinomonadales; family Pyrinomonadaceae; genus PSRF01. The sequence goes on from JAICGQ010000035.1 coordinate 10,266, forward strand.
TGTTGTTTTATGCCATTTTGTCGGAGGTTTGAAAAGATCTGATGCAGAATCGACGGCGGCGGTGTTACTCCTCTGGACGAGAAACTCCCGACGCCTCGTTAACAATCAGTTACCTTCAAACGTTAACACAGTGAGTCGAAGCGACTTCATCGAACAACGGTCAGAATCTACAAAAGGGTGAATTCGTAATGCTGAATGTACAACGCAAAAACCTAGGTACGGTCTCCCTATTGAATCTCGATGGCAAACTTGTAATCGGAGAAACCGATCTCTTACGTGACGTCGTTCAAACTCTGCCGTCCACCACCTCGGTGACGCTCGATTTAGCAAATGTCACGCTGGTGGACGCACACGGGCTCGGCGTGTTGTTGCATTTGCGTGAGGAAGCCGAGGCGAGAGACATGCGATTCGAACTGATGAACGTCGGCTACCACCTTCGCGAAGTGTTCCGCATGACGCACCTCGACGCAGTGTTTCACATGCGCGCGGGTGTCGAATTTCTCCGCCCCGCAGCGACTGCCGATCGCACGCCGGTAGCGGCTTAGCCACTAGCAAAACATAACGGCCGGGCGCGGCTCGATCTGATGTGAAGCTTAGAACTTGAAAACCCTATAGCAATGCTGGTGGAGAGGTGTGAGGAACCTCTGCCGGTTCAACTGAAGTTATGTTCCATGCCGGCTTTGAACGCTGCGACGCCGGCGTTGTAAAGATCGCCAGTGCTCAGTTCGTCAGAGTTGGTGAACAGGATCAGGTAATGATTTTGCGGTAAGCGAATCAGCACCGTGCGCCCATTCGCCGGAATACCGTTCGACGAAACAATCACCGGCATGTCGAAGTGCTCCTTCATCCAGTCGTCGCTCGTCGCCGAGGTCCAGACCAGACGATCATCTTTCGCCATCCCTTCGGTGAACATCGCGTTACGGCCCGCTTCGGACACGATCAGGTTTGACGCGCTGAAGTGGGCAACGTAGTTTGCGAAATCCCGCGACGACATCCACCAACCACCCTCGCCCGTGCAATGTTGCTTGGTCTCGAGCAGACTCGTGATCGATCCCTTGTTGGTGTCGTTTTTTGAAGCGTAACCGTACGCAGCAGTCGCGCTGATCTCGTTAGGCGCATCGCAGCTCGGTTTTATTTTCGGCGTCATCTTGTTGAAGATGCGCTCGAAGAGCATCTCTCGATAACGCGTCCCAAGCTGGTTTCGCACGAACTGATCGCGCGAAGACAGCGTCGGCAGTTTGACTGCGTTCGCCATGATCTCGTTGACAAAGTAGGACCGTTCGTAAACCGGTAGAAGATAACTCGTTAACACGAAGTTGATATTCGAATAATCGCGCTTGTCGTACATCGACGCGAGAAAGCCGTCGCTGTCGCCGAGAAAACCCAGCACGGTACGATTCGATTCCTTCTTGTCGTTGAAACCGGAACGGTGTTGCAGGAGTTGTCGATACTTGATGCAGCGGATTTGTGGACACTGAACGTTCGTTCCGGGAATCAAGTCGACCCAGAGGTTCGGAAACTGACCCCAGATTGGCGAGTCGAGGCGGTTCTTCAGGTTCTTGCCCTCGCCCGGCGACCACTTGGTCGGGTTCTCCATGAGATTAATGAGTGCGGTTCCAGTGATGAACTTTTGCAGACTGCCGAGGTTGATCGGCGTCTTTGTGGTCATCTGCAGTGGCCCATTGTCCTTGCTGGTTTGGGCCAGACCGCCGGCTTTCTCGGTAACGAGCTGGCCGTCTTTGATCAGGACGTACTGATATCCCATGACCTTTGGACCAACAGCGTCGCTGAGGCTCTTGTTGAAGGCAGTTTTGTTGAGGGTGATCGTCCTGGCTTTGACGTCTTGAGGTCCTCGCGGCACCTGCGCGAGCGCGGTGGTAACAACCGAGAGCAGCATTGCGGCGAGGACCAGGATTGTCGACATTTTTGTGAGTTTCATGTTCTTCCTTCTTTCGTAATTAGCATTCCTTAACACTAAGGCGAAAGAACGCGTCAGTAACTATCATCCGGACTCTCTGCCTTTCCGAATTTGGCCGCATTAGGTCTGACTGGGCATGCGGCGCCGGGTGTTTCGGCGCAAGTTAATCAAGGCACGCATTCCATGCAAGGAACGTGGCAACGTCAAGTTGCGAAAAAGTTGGTGGTCAGGGTTTTCCTTCTTGCACCTGCGCTCTGACTGACGTAAAACGTCTTGCACGTGGCTGAACTTTCCCCCGGCGCTAATGTTGCCCACTATCGCATCATCTCGAAAATCGGTGCAGGCGGTATGGGCCAGGTGTATCAGGCGCAGGACACGCAACTGGGCCGTTCGGTCGCGCTGAAGTTCCTCCCCGAAGAAGTCGCTTCGCAACAAAGCCGGATCAAGCGTTTCATTAACGAAGCGAAGACCGCATCCGCACTCAACCATCCGAACATTCTGACTGTCTACGAAATTGGTCGCGTCGACGAGAGCATTTACATCTCGACTGAGTTTGTGGACGGATTGACGCTGCGACAACGCCTGCGTCAGGGGCCGCTGAAGCTTCTCGAAGTGCTCGACATCGCCGGTCAGATCGCGTCGGCGCTGGTTGCCGCACACGCTGCGGGGATTGTTCATCGCGACATCAAACCGGAAAACATCATGGTGCGCGGCGACGGCATCGTGAAGGTGCTGGACTTCGGTCTCGCCAAGCTCACTGAAAGACAGGATTCATCAACCGGTTCAGAAGACTCGACGATCGCGCTCGTCAACACTGAACCCGGATCAGTACTCGGCACCGTCGCTTACATGTCGCCGGAACAAGCAACGGGACGCGAAGTTGACGCACGTTCCGACGTTTGGAGTCTTGGCATTGTGCTTTACGAAATGATCGCGCGACACGTGCCCTTCGAAGGTGCATCGAAGAGTCACGTGATCGTTGCGATTACCGATCGTGAGCCCACACCGATCACCCAGTTCGCGCCGGACGTACCGCAACCACTCGAATGGATTATCGCGGAAGCGTTGACCAAAGATCGCGAAGAACGTTGTCAGACGGCAAAAGAATTGCTGGGCAAACTGAGAAGGTTGAAGCAGCGGATCGAGTCGGGCGCCATGCCCACCTCGCCTTCGGATCTCGATCGTTCAGCGTCAGCACATTCAACACCGAATCTCTCGTTTCCTGACTTGAACTCAATCCCCGGTAAACAAGCGACGCTCGATGAGCGGGCGCGGGCAACAACGGGCGAAATCACAACGACGCAGGCAGTTTCGAGCATTCAACCTGCGGGCGGATTGACGCCACAGAAGAAGATCGCTGCCGCCGCGGTCGTGCTCGTCGTTCTTGTTGTGGGCGCGATCGCTTTCGGACTGTACACGTTCTTAAATCAACCAAAAGTGTTTGGTCCGGCAAGAATGACGGCGCTGACAACCGGTGGGAAGATCAGCGGCGAAGACATCAACGGCCAGGTCACGATTTCGCCTGACGGCAAGTACGTGGTTTGCGCCGCCAACGACACAAACCAACAAGCAAGCTTGTGGATCCGGCAAATCTCGACGAACAGTCTGGTCCGGCTCGTTCCGCCGGAGAACGGTGGCTACCTGGGTACAACGTTCTCGCCGGATGGCGAGATGATTTACTACGTCGCGACGCTCGAACGAAACGGTTTTGTCCCGACGCTTTACCGCATTCCGGTCCTCGGCGGCACACCAACGAAGGTTCTCGATCGCGTTTTCAGTCCGGTTGGGTTTTCTAAAGACGGCGCGCGCTTCGCTTTCGTCCGTAAGAACCAGGAAGACATGTCGCTGATGGTTGCGAACACCGACGGCAGCGGCGAACCGAAAGCGATCGCGGTTGCCAAAACGCCGAATCGTTTTTCAGTTTCGGGACCATCGTGGTCTGCCGATGGAAAACTAATAGCCTGCGGCATGTCGAACGAAACTAGCGGCGGCTATTCGACGGTGGTCGAGGTTCCGGTCGACGGTGGAGATCCGAAACCCATCGACAATGGAAAGTGGGCCAGCATCGGTCGAATAATCTGGCTTGAAGATTCGAGTGGATTGATCGTTGCCGCTCAGCCTGAGTCTTCTGCGAGTGGTACTCAAATCTGGTTCGTTCCCTACAAAAGCGGCGCGCCGCGCAGAATCACAAACGACCTGAACGGTTATGGCGAAGTCAGCCTTGGTGTGACGTCTGACTCGGCGACGATCGCGACGATCCAGCAGATCAACGTCAGCGGTATCTGGGTGACAAGCGGCAACGAAGATGAAACGCAGGCGCGGCAGATTCTCAAAACGAACCTTCCGGAAACCGTTGCGTGGACGCCGGACGGAAGAATCGTTTATGCGAGTCGCACCGGAGAAAACTGGGACATCTGGATCGCGAATCGTGATGGATCGGAGAGCAAGCAATTAACAGCCGATGCGTTTGTCGATCAGCAACCGGCGGTTTCTGCCGATGGACGCTACATAGTTTTTCAGTCAAATCGATCCGGCGGTCGCAACATCTGGCGAATCGATCTGGACGGGAGCAACGCGAAGCAACTGACATCAGGAAGTTTCGACGATTCGTCGCCTGTTTCGTCTGCTGATGGACGTTCTGTGGTGTTCATGTCGCTGCGCTCGGGTAAGTCGAGCATCTGGAAAGTCGGAATCGATGGTGGGTCGCCGACGCAGTTAACGGATCGAGCGGCGCAGTACCCGACGATTTCACCTGACGGCAAACTGATCGCTTACTTTCACACCGACGAACCGTCAAGCAATCAACCGAAGCTGTCGCTGATTCCTTTCGACGGCGGCGCCCCGGTCAAAACGATCGACCTTCCTCGTTCCGTGCAACCGATTGCCTTCGCCTGGATGCCCGATGGACGGTCCATCGCCTACCTCAATAACGCCTCCGGGATTCTGAACGTTTGGAGTCAACCCCTCGACGGTGGCAGCCCAAAACAATTAACCCATTTCAAATCGGAGTTCCTGACAAGCTTTGCCATCTCGCGCAACGGCAGCATTGCTGCGTACCGCTGGTCCGCGACGAGAGACATTGTCCTGATCAAGGATTTTCGATAAGGAGCCTCCCAATGAATAAAGAATGGACGATCATGATCTACATGGCGGGCGACAATAACCTCGCCGTCGACATGGCTTACGCCATGGAGCAAATAAAAGGAGTAGCGGAGCAAGGCGCCGAAGGCCCAAACCTTTTCGTCTACTACGACGGCAACTCGCCCGCGATCCCCACGCTCTATTGCGACTTCTCCGAACCGGGCAAACCACGATATGTGCGCTCTTACAAAATACCCAACAAGCTCTACCCGCCGATCAGCAAGAAAGAAAATGAGAACGCTGCCGATCCACGGTCCATCATCAACTTCGTCGACTGGTGTGTGAACACAGTCGAAGTTGAAAACGACGGCGAGATCTCGTTTGGCCGGCGCGCGGAAAAGTACGCGCTGATCTTCTCCGGCCACTCGCTGGGCTTTCAGGACATCGGTTTATTCAAAGATGAAACTTCCGGTAAATCAATGAAGATGGGCGATTTCTATGGCGTGCTCGCCAGGATTACAGGAAATCGGAAAGAGCTTGACCTGATGGCCGACGAGGACAATTACGAAGGCGATGCGCGAAAGATCGCCACGAAGAAATTGCTTGGTCAAAAGCTCGACTTGCTCGGATTTGATAGCTGCGTGATGGGCATGCTTGAAGTTGGTTACCAGTTTAACGATCGGACGAAAACGATCATCGCTTCCGAAGGCAGCGTTCCCAGCGCCGGTTGGACGTACGCGAAGATCCTGGGTTGTTTGACTCGAGAACAGAATCGCAACGTCGACACGCGACGGGTTGCGGAGCTCTTCGTGCGGGAGTTCATACAAAGCCAGGACGCTTATACGGTCGGCGGCGTGTCGGTCGATATGGCAGCGTGGGACTTGAGCCGCTTCGACGAACTCGCCGGCGCGTTCGATGATCTTGCTGAGATTCTGATCAAGTGCTTCGAAGACGAGGAGAGTCGTGTGTACAGGCAAATGGAGCGCGTGATTCTTCAGGTCCATTGGAAGTGCCAGTCGTACATGTACGATCAGAATGTCGACCTCGGAGATTTTTGTGAACTGCTCGATCGGGAATGCGGATTGGTTTACGAGGAGCTTGGCGGTGGTGAGGATGCCGAGATCCTGCGGCAGGTTCAGAGCGCGTGCCAAACAGTACTGAAACAACTGAACACGGCTGTGATCCTCAGTGGGTTTAGCGGCGGTGGGTATCAGTATTCGAACGGAGTTTCAGTGTTCTTCCCGTGGTCGCGTGAGGCGTATGAAGTATCGAAGAAGAATTATGAGAGCCTGTGGTTTGCGAAGGAAGCGAAGCAACGACGTAAATCCTGGACCTACTTTCTGAAGCGATACCTTTATGACGTCACACGCCGTGAATGCGCGCCGACAAATGCCGACTGTGCTCCCGGAGTGAGATACAGATATCGATCGGGTGTGAGGTTCGACGAGCCGGTCGAAGCTGCGTTGGCAGCAGTTGCTGCGGCGGGCGCCAGCACCAAGATCGCGGGACAAGAGGGATCAAAGATCGCGGGCCAGGAAGGGTCGAAGATCGCCGGACAAGAAGGTTCGAAGATCGCGGGTCAGGAAGGTTCCAAGATCGCGGGACAAGAAGGTTCCAAGATCGCGGGACAAGAAGGCTCGAAGATCGCGGGTCAGGAAGGTTCGAAGATCGCCGGACAGGAAGGTTCCAAGATCGCGGGACAGGAAGGTTCCAAGATCGCGGGACAGGAAGGTTCCAAGCTTGCTGGTGGCGGATCGAGCGCGTTCTTCAGCAGCCTGCGACTCTTCAAGAACATCGACACCCGTTGGGACATCTCAGGCTTCACGAAGAAACCAGATAAGGACTAGACGGCCCAACGGCGTCGATTGACATTCAGCCGGTCAGAGCTTGAACCAAAGGATCAGTGCGATCAGCAACAGCAACACCAGTCCGATGTAGAGCAGCCTGATCTGCGCCCGGCAGCACTCGACGTCGCCGTCGGGGTCGCGACCTGGTCCAGTGCCACCCGGCCGTCCGCCTTCATTCTCGTCACCTGTAGGCGTGCGCGGATTGTCACCGCCGTTCCACACTGCGGCCGTCAAAGTCTGCTCGCGCGTGAACGGCTTACCACGCATCGTGGTCCCACTCGCCATGAACCGGCAGTTGTAAATGCCAGTCATGTTCGCAATGAACGGGCGTTCGAAATTGCCCTCCGGCTCTTCGGTCAACGCGTAAACCACCAGACTGCCGTCCGGTCGCGTTACCTCCACGTTCACGACTGCCCTGCCCTCAACCGGTACTCCGTACTCGGTAAGGTTCGCTCGCAACGTGACCGTCGCTCCGGGTTCGTAGCTGCTTTGATCGACGCGCGCCTTCATCCGCAGGTTCGAAAACGTGTGGACTTCGACGCTGTAACGAGCGCCGGCGGCTCCTGGTCCAGTACCACCGACCGGAACGGCCGTCGTTGCCGGCCGATCGAATTTCTTCCACTCCTGCTCGTTGACTCGCAACACGACGTGCCACTTGCCTTCGTGGTTTCCCGCAGGAAAAGCAACAGGCAAGGTGAACTTATACGAACGCGTTCGCAATCCAACGTTGTACGTTACCGCCAATGCCGCCGCATTGCCGGGATGAATGACGTCGCCCGCCGGAGTCTCAACCGCGAGGTCGATAACGTTAAAGTCAGTCATGAGAATGACCGTCGTGTCGATGTCCGAGTCGGAAATGTAGAACGGAATGCGAATCGTCGTTCCCGGCGAGATGAAACCACTCGGATCGAGAATGATGTTGTTGTTAGTAACGGCCGCCATGATCTCGAGGAAGAACTTGCTCAGCCGGAACCGATCGTCGGTGCTTGAATCAAGCAGTCCGGTGAGGAGCAAATACCCGCCCGTGCCATTCGCGATCGTTTGCAACGCGAACGTGTTCACCTGCGTTTCGTTGCCGAGGCCGATCGCAAACGTACGGCTGTCAATCGAGCCACCGACGTCCGCCAACCACTGCGCGCGATTTTCGAGGCCGTCCGTGAGTATGATCAAGGCTTTGAAATCGTAGTCTGCCGCCGGGATCGCGTTGAGCACGTTCCTGGCCTGGACCAGTCCGTCGCCGACTGAAGTCGCGCCGGCCGGATTCACTGCGTGCGCGTTGATCGCATCCATTGCATCCTCGCGACCGCTGTCGGAGATTTCGTCGCTATTTATGCGCGTGATCTCCAGACCGGGCCATGTCGCATTGTCGGGCGCATAAGCATCGTGATCGAAACGAACGATGGCTATCCCATGATCGCGCCCGATCAGTTCAGCAAACTTCAGCGCTGCATCCTTCAGCACGTCGATGCGCAACAAGCCCGACGTACCCGCCGTGTCGTTCATGCTGCTCGACTGGTCCAATGCCAGGCACACGGCAACTGTCGGCTTCTCGATGATGTTCGCGCGCAGAATGAAGTCGAACGTCTGACCACTTTCGACGAGCTCGATCGTGACGTTCTGATCGGCAACCGGCGCGACCGCTCCTGCGGTGAATAGAAACCAGATCCTTCCCTCGCGATACGCCACCGACTCATGCGGCATCGGCAATTCACCACTCGGCGGCTCATGAACAGCAAACGGCGCATTGACGGGCGTGGTCACGCGCAACGTCGCTTCGCCGCAACCGTAAACACGAATGACCGCGGCGCGCATCGCCGATTCAGTTTCCGGCACGTCATTAAACTGAATCACCGGCGGCGAACCGGCGTTCAAAACTTCGCCACGAACGACGGCGGTGAAATTTGTGTCGTAGCAGGGCGGCGTAACGACTGAAACATGTTTGTAATTGTGAGGCTCGCCCATGTTTTCGGGCGCGCTCCACGGACGGATATCGTGAAACGAACCATGCCCGGTAGACCACGGTTCGACATTCACGTTCATGTCAGCCGATTCCAATCCGTAGACGAGGTTCGGATCGAGTCGCCACGTATGAGCCGGATCTGTTTGCCAGCGCGCGAAGAGACGGTCGACGTTTGAGTGCAACAGGAAGACGAACGGATCGCGAAATGAAATGTGCGGATCACCTATCGTGCCGCCAAGCAGCACGCTATGCGCATCGTTATGCGCGTCTTCAAGCCTGTCCCGCATCTCCTGATAGGTCGCGGAGTCGACGATGTCAGTGTCGATATTTGCCGGAAAGGTGCCGCCGCTGTAGCCCCTTGTGAGCGTGCGCGGAGGATCGACAGGGTTGTTATGGGCCGGATCGAAAGCATCAGCGCGATAGGGATCTGCGCCGGGCACGTAAAACCCGGCGGCCAGCCACGGATCTCCGGCATCACCGTTTCCGCCGCCCATGAAGTCTTCGGTGAAGAGCGGTGTGGCGTCGCGCGTCCAATCCCAGTAGTGGAGCGACAGGCGATCGTCCACTTGTCGCAACATGATCTCAAACCGGTTGACGAATTCACGATGCCAGGCCAGGAACTCTGGTCCACCGTGCACGTGCGTCGCCTGGTGTATCTCGTCCTGCTTGAACCAATGGCTAACGCCTCCCGGAGGAGAATCGGTTTTCACGCCTGCGAAAAAGCGGTTGTGTAGTTCGACGATCGCGTTCTTGAGCAATGTTCGCTCCGCTTCGTCGACGTCAAGAATACTTCTGCGAATTCCATCTCCTAGCGCCATGGTGCCTCCGTGGTGGAAAAGAGTGCTGATTTGATCGACGGCGCCATTGCTAGTCGGGTGCGAGACAGCGCGTCGGGCAGGAACTGGTCGGCCCTAGCGCAATTGGTATACCGGAGACAGAATCGCTGGAAATCGAACGATTCGTTGATGGCGTGAGGTAAGAGTTGGTCCATAGTGTCGACTAATGGTCACGCAGACTACACAATGAGATACAATGATGGCCGCGAACCGACGACCACACTTTAAACCGATGAAGCCTTTTGCGCAGCGCTTTCTGGAACTCGCCGAGTCACGAAGTCCTTTTTGTTTAGGGATTGATCCGACGCCTCAGCTATTGAAGGCGTGGGCGTTGCCGCATACGGCCGAGGGTCTCGCGCAGATGTGTGAAGCGGTGGTGAATGCCGCCGAAGATCGACTCGCGATTGTGAAACCGCAGAGTGCTTTCTTCGAGCGGTTCGGTTCCAAAGGCATTCAGGTTCTTGAACGGCTGATTGACTCGTTTCACGAGCGGGGGACGCTGGTGCTCGTCGATGGTAAACGCGGTGACATCGGCACCACGGTAGAAGCATACGCGCAGGCTTATCTCGGTTCTTCGAGTGCTTTTCGCGCTGATGCGATGACGGCGCACGCGTATCTCGGTTTCGGTGCCTTAAAGCCTTTGTTGACGCACGCCGTCGACGCAGGCGCGGGCGTGTTCGTGGTTGTGCGGTCGTCGAATACGGAAGGAATTCCGCTGCAGAATGCGGTGTTGAAA
>JAICGQ010000036.1 GCA_025923035.1 Pyrinomonadaceae bacterium
CCTGCGCTCACTGTCTCCTCAACCAAACGACACAGCGAATTCTGCAAATACGTCTGCTCAAAGTCGCCCCCGGCGGAAATATTGACGATGCGAATGCCGTATTTGTCTTTGTTCGCGAGCACCCAACGCAGGCCGGTCTCGATGTGACTTTCCGGAATTCGTCCGCTTTTGCCGATCTTCACCAGCACGACTTTCGCTTCCGGCGCGATGCTCCGGTACAAGCCATTCGACAGATGACCGTTGCCCGCGGCGACAACCGAAGTCATCATCCCGTGCCAGCTCGCGACGTCGGGTTTGTGCAAAAACCCGCGATCGTTGCTGTCGGGAAAGATGCTGTGATACGCGACGATGCGGTCGACCGGCTCCGTCAGATCTTTGTGCCCGTAAAAGCCGGAATCGAGAAAAGCGATGGTGATATCGCGACCGCGGTAGCGCTCATCGGCATCCAATCGCACCGGCGTCGGTAGCGCGTGAGAGAGATCGAGATCGGTGTTAATTGTGCCTGTTGAAAGCGTGTCCGGCATCGTTCACAAGATCGTGGAAATGTCACATCGTGTCAACTTGCCACGTTCGCGCACGGCTGCTAATCTTCAGTTTCCCCAGCCAGGCAGCCTTAAAAGGAGATTACAGAGAACATGAAAAAACTTGCGATCCTGTTGGCTTTCGCTTTTGTGATTGCAGGCGTCGTCGCTACAGGCGCGCGCGCCGTTGAGGGAGAGATTCCCGCTGTGCCGGCCATCGGCGCCACCATTGAAGATTTCACGCTTCCCGACAGCAGCGGAACGGAACGTTCGCTCAAGTCGCTCGCCGGCAAAAAAGGCACGGTGCTTCTGTTCATCGCCGTGCAGTGTCCCGTCTCGAATGCCTACAACGAGCGCATGGAGAAGCTGGCCCAGGAATACAAAGCCAAGGGCATCGCAGTGATCGGCATCAACTCGAACGTCAAAGAAGATGGCGCCGCCGTTAAAGCGCACGCCGCCGAAAACAACCTGACATTTGCCATCCTGAAAGATCCAGGGAACAAGATCGCCGACAAGCTTGGCGCCACCGTCACGCCCGAGGCCTATTTCCTCGACGCGAGCAACAAGCTGATCTATCACGGTCGAATCGACAACAGCCGCAACCCCGATCAGATCGAAACCAGCGACCTGCGCAACGCGCTTGACGCTTCGTTGGCCGGAAAGCCGGTCGAAAAGTCTGAAGCCAAGGCGTTCGGCTGCACCATCAAACGTGGGTAATCGATGCGTTTATCTCGACTTGTAATCGCAGTTACCTTCTGCCTTCTCTTTGCGAGTTTCACGGCGCCGGCCCAGAAACGAAAGGGCCGCGCCGCGAAACCGCAGAAGCCCGTCGTCGTCGCGCCAATCGATACTGAAGCGCTCAAGAACCTGTTGAGCGAACAGCGCGAACGCCCGCTGCTCGTGAACTTCTGGGCTACCTGGTGCGATCCGTGTCGCGACGAGTTCCCGGATCTCGTCAAGATCGACGCCGAATACCGCCCGCAATCGATGGACTTCATCACCATCTCGCTCGATGAGTTCAGCGATATCAAAACGTCGGTGCCGAAGTTTCTCGGATCGATGAAAGCGAACATGCCCGCGTACCTGCTCAACGTTCCCGATCCGGAACCGGCGATTGATTTAGTCGACAAAGGCTGGTCCGGTAGTCTGCCGGCAACATTTCTCTACAACGCCAAAGGTGAAGTGGTCTACAAGCATTTCGGCCGCGTGAACCCGAACGAGTTGCGAGCCGCGATTGATAAACTGGTCAAGAAAACTGATTGAAGATCCGTGTACTTTGTGCTTGGTGCTTTGTTCTTTGTCAGTTGTCAGTGGTTAGTAGTCAGTTGTTAAACTACGGACAACTGACCACTGACAACTGACGACCTACAAAGCGCAAAGCACAAAGGACTAAGCACGAAGGACGAATGATCACTCAAGACGTTATCGCCGCCCATAACCTCACTACAGAAGAATTCGAGCGAATCAAAAAACTGCTTGGCCGCGAACCGTCGTTTGCCGAACTCGGCATCTTCTCGGTGATGTGGTCGGAACACTGCTCCTACAAATCTTCACGCATTCATCTGAAGCGACTGCCGACGACGGGCGAACGCGTTATCGTTCCGCCGGGTGAAAACGCCGGTGTCGTGGATCTCGGCGACGGCTGGTGTGCCGCGTTCAAGATCGAGTCGCACAATCACCCGTCGTTCATCGAACCGTTTCAGGGTGCGGCAACTGGCGTCGGCGGGATCCTGCGCGACATCTTCACGATGGGTGCGCGTCCGGTTGCCTCGATGAATAGTTTGCGTTTTGGTTCGTTGGACCATCCTCAGTTTGGACGCCGGAATCGATCGCTGCTCGCCGGTGTCGTCGCCGGTATCGCGCATTATGGAAATGCGTTTGGCGTGGCGACCGTCGGCGGCGAAGTGGCATTCGACGATGCGTACGCACTGAATCCGCTGGTGAACGCATATGCACTGGGCATTGTTCGCCACGATCAGATCTTCTTCGGTAAGGCGACGGGAGTTGGGAATCCCGTTTTGTACGTCGGTGCGAAGACCGGACGCGACGGCATTCATGGCGCGACGATGGCCTCGGCGGAGTTTGACGAAGAAGCGCTGGAGAAGCGTCCTACAGTTCAGGTGGGCGATCCGTTCCTCGAGAAGTTGTTGCTGGAGGCGTGTCTCGAGGCGATGCGCAGTGGCGCAGTTGCGGGCATTCAGGACATGGGCGCCGCCGGACTGACGTCTTCGTCGTGCGAAATGGCGGCGCGTGCGGGAACCGGCATCGAACTCGATCTCTCGTTGGTTCCGCAACGCGAACAGAACATGACAGCGTACGAGATGCTGCTTTCCGAATCGCAGGAACGCATGCTGATCGTTGCGCATTCGGGTCGCGAGCGCGAGGTGATGGACATCTTTCGCAAGTGGGACCTCGACGCGGTGGTGATCGGACGCGTGCGCGACACGGGCCGCATGCAGGTGATTCACAACGGCGAGACGGTGGCGGACATTCCGGTCGAGGCGTTGACTGACGAAGCGCCGAAATACGATCGACCGATGCGAGCGCCGATCCGTGAAGCATCTGAACCGCGCACATTCGCAAGCCACGACTTAAACGCCGATCTACTGAAACTTCTCGCCGGCGGAAACGTCGCTTCGAAGCACTGGGTCTATCGCCAGTACGATCACATGGTCCGTACAAACACCGCGATTCTCCCGGGCGCCGACGCGGCTGTCGTGCGGATCAAAGAAACTCGACGCGCGCTGGCGATGTCGCTCGACGGCAACGGACGCTATTGCGCCGCGAATCCGCGGGAAGGCGCGAAATTGATCGTCGCCGAGTCTGCCCGCAACGTGGTATGCGTCGGTGCGCGACCGATCGCGATCACGAACTGTTTGAACTTTGCGTCGCCGGAGCGTCCGGAGGTGATGTGGTCGTTTTCAGAAGTCATCGACGGGATGGCCGAAGCTTGCCGCGTGCTCGCAACGCCCGTCGTTTCCGGAAACGTTTCGTTCTACAACGAGACCGAGGGCCGCGGAATTCTGCCGACGCCCGTCATCGGCATGGTCGGGTTAATCGAAGACGTGCGACGCACGATTCAACCGGGGTTCAAAGGCGAGGCCGAATTTATCGCGCTGCTCGGCGACACTCACGACGATCTATCCATGAGCGAATATGCGGTGAGCGTCGCGGGCGTCACGACTGCGGAAATCACTGCGGCGGGCCGCGTGCCGGCGCTCGATCTCGAACGTGAGCTGGCGGTGCAGAAGGCGTGTCTCGAAGCAGCCGAAGCCGGGTTGTTGACTTCGGCGCACGATTGTTCCGATGGCGGACTCGCAGTCGCTTTGGCCGAGTCGTCGTTCTCTTCGCTGGGCCGTGAAGCGATCGGCGCACGTATCGAGCTCGAAGGAACGCTGAGTCCGACGACGTTGCTATTCAGTGAATCACCGTCGCGGATCATCGTCACTTTCGGTCCGGCGGTTGCGGATCAAGTACGAGATATTGCTCAACGACATAACGTTCCATTTGAGGTCATCGGGGTGGTTGGCGGCAACAAGCTGGAGATTTCGGTTAATCGGCGTGAAGTTGTGAACGCGGAAATCACAGATCTCGAATCGGCGTGGCGCAACGGCCTCTCGCGCAAGTTACAGGCTGAGGTCCCGGCAACGGTCTAACTTTCAAGGGAGGCGTTTTTGCATCCCGTCATATCGCTCAACCGCACGATGGTGGAAGCGACCAAGGCGCGCATCGCGGCGGTCACGTCGGCAGTACTCTATGGACGCGGCGTCTTCACCACGCTGGCCATTTACGACTCGAAACCATTCCTCTGGTCCAAACACTGGCAACGCCTGAGCGCACACGCTGCAAAACTCGGCATCGATCACACTGGCTGCACTGAAAAGAGCGTCGGCGAAGCAGTGACGAAACTGATCGCCGTCAATCAAGTGAAAGATGGACGCGCTCGCGTCACGATGCTCGCACGCAGCGCCGGTGGTTTTTGGAAAGCGAAACTACAGAGCACACGAAAGACCGATCTCCTGATCATGACCGGCGACGCGCATCGAGCCCCACAAAACGGTCTATCGCTGGCGGTGTCGCCGTATCGCATCAGCACGTTCTCACCGCTTGCCGGAATCAAGAGTCTGAACTACCTGGACCATGTGCTGTCGAAGGAAGAAGCGCGCAGTCGTGATTTCGACGAAGCTGTTGTGTTGAATGAACGCGGTGAGATCGTCTCGGGCACAACGTCGAATATCTTCTGGGCGAGTAACGGTACCCTGCACACGCCGGCGTTGAGCACGGGCGCACTGGCGGGCATCACGCGAGAATGCGTGATCGACATCGCCGACAAACATTTCATTCCGCTGGTTGAGGGTGTTTATGAAATGGCAGACCTCGTGGACGCGGACGAGATCTTTCTCACGTCGTCCGGAATCGGTGTGGCGCCGGTCACGACGTTCGACTTTCGACGTTACTCGGTCGAACCCGAAAGCATAGTCAACATCATCCGCCAGGCGTTCACGAAGCTAACTCAGGTTGGGGACCAAGGGTAGCGACCTGAGTCGCTGTCCCGTTGCTTCGAAGATCGCAGTACTCACGGCGGGAGCAAGTCCGACGATCGGCGTTTCGCCCGCGCCGGCGGACGGCGAATCTTTTCGATCCAGTAAGACGATCTCGATCGGCGGCACATCGCTGAACCGCGGCACGCGGTAGCGCGAGAACTTCGCCGTCAGAATCTCTCCATTCTGAAAATCGATCGTTTCAAACAACGCCCCGCCAATCGCCTGCACCACCGCACCCTCAACCTGGTTGTGCAAGTGCACCGGATTCACGATCGCGCCGCATTCGAAACTCGCCACCACTCGTTCCAGCTTCACCTTCTTCGTCTTCGGATCGACTGACACTTCCGCCGCGGTCGCAACGTAACTTCCTTTTTCAAACCCGCACGCGATACCCGCTCCGCGTCCCGCCGGTCGTTTTGCTCCCCAGCCAAACGCCTGCGCCGCCGCTTCGAGCACCGCTTTCAACCGCTGGTCCTGCGTGTTCTTCAAACGAAACGCCACCGCATCCATGCCGACGAGTTGGGCCAACTCGTCCATGTGCACTTCGCGCGCAAAGTGGTTCGCCGTCGCTGCGAGTCCGCGATACGAACCCTGCCGCAACGGCGATTGGCTGTTGTGAAACTGAATGTTCTGATTAGGAAACGCGTACTTCGATTGAATCGCCGACGCGCCGGAGTTGAAGTTGTGAAACTCCCACGCCGTGACCGTGCCGTCGTTCTTCACACCGCTCGACACCTCGATCACACCCGCCGGCCGGAAGTACGCCCACTTGAATTCTTCCTCACGCGTCCACACGAGTTTCACCGGCTTTCCACTCGCACGCGCAATCCGCGCCGCCTCGATCGCGCACTCGCCGCTGTGTTTCCCGCCATAACCGGATCCCGTGTCAGGCACGATCACGCGCACATTCTCTTCGGGAATGCGAAACGCCTCCGCCAGTTCCGATCGCACGCCAAACGGACGTTGCGTACCAGTCCAAACTGTCAGTTTGTTGTCTTTCCACTCGGCAACCGCAGCGCGCGGCTCGAGCGGCGCGTGCGCGATGTAGGCGACCGTGTACGCTTGCGAGAGTTTCTTGTCAGCCTGGGCCATGCCGTCGGCGATCGATCCAACAGGCCGCGCACCTCCACGACCCGGCGATGACTCGCGCTTCAGTTGCTCAAACAACTGTGCTGCACTCGTCTGTCCCGGCGCCTTCCAATGCACGGCGATGGCTTTTTCCGCGCGTGCGAGTGTTTGCGGATCGGGCGCCGCAAGCCCGATGAAATCGCCGTCACGAACGACAGTCACACCACTGATCGCTTCGGCAGCTTTCGTGTCCGCAGAAACAAGCGTCGAATTCATCGCCGCGGCCCGCACCACACGCCCAAACAACATTCCCGGCCGCTTCATGTCGGACGTGTACTCGTGTTTGCCCGTAACGAAATCACGCGCACCGACTTTCGGGACAGACTTGCCAGCGATGGTCCAATCCTTTACGGCCGTGATCGTCACGTCGGCCGGAATCGCCTTCACCAGCTTCCGTCCCTTCGCAACGTCGGCGAAACTCAACGACTTCGACGCATCATGATTCACAAAACGCGCGTTGACGATCCGCACTTCCGCCGGCGCGACTTTCAACTGGTCCGCCGCAAGCGCGACGAGCGTTTCTCGCGCCGCGGCCGCTGCTTTGCGCAACTGCGGCGCCATGAAAGGTATCGAGCGACTGCCAAACGTGCCCGCATCGAACGGCGTCAGATCGGTATCAGCCATCACCATCCGCACCGACTCGATCGACACGTGCAACTCTTCTGCGACTGCCTGGGCCAACGACGTGCGAATGTTCTGGCCCAACTCAACCTTCCCCGTGAACACGGACACTGTCCCCGCTTCGTCGATGTGAATCCACGCGCCGATCTCGTTCGGCACGCGTTGATCGAATCGACCACGTCCGGATTCGCCTTGCTCCTGCTGAGCCGACGCAACGAGCAGGTTCGACATCGGCACCAGCAACGCGATGCCGCCGCTGAACACCTTCAGAAACTGGCGTCGATTGAACGTGAAGTTGTAAAGCGGGTCCGCGAAGAGTTCGTAACGTTCAATTTCCAGCTCGATCTCAAGTTCATCATCAAGTGGTTTCACTTGCGCACCTCCTTCGCGGTGCCGGAAGCAATCTCGATCGCTTTCACAATCCGCAGGTAGGTGCCGCAGCGACACATGTTCCGATCCATGTGCTTCACGATCTCAGCACGCGACGGCTTCGGGTTCTTTTTCAGCAGCGCCACGCCGGACATGATCATTCCCGAAGTGCAGTAGCCACACTGCAGCGCGTCTGCTTCGATGAACGCTTGTTGTAACGGATGCAACTGGCCGTCTTTTTCGAGCCCCTCGATCGTCGAGATCTGTTTTCCCGCAACTTTACCGGCCTGCGTTACACACGAACGCGTCATCTGACCATCGACGAGCACGGTACAGGCGCCGCATTGCCCTTCGCCGCAGCCGTACTTTGCGCCCGTCAGGTTCAGGTAATCGCGCAAAACCGTGAGCAGACTGGTCTGCGAATCGACGCTGACCGGCAGTTTTCTCCCGTTCACGTTCAATGAGGTGATGTTAGCCATATCCACATCCTCCGTATTGATGAAGTATCCTACCCCACTTCCCTTAAGCACTAGAAATGCGATAATTTTGCCAGGTTGTTTAATCCACCAAGCGAGTCGCCCATGAGCACTGTTACTGAAGAAGCGTCGGAATCAAAAGAAGTCAAAACCAATAAGTGGGTCTACCTTTTCGACGAGGGACCCGGAGACGACAAGGCCCTTTTAGGAGGAAAAGGCGCCGGACTCTGCGAAATGACGCAGGCCGGACTGCCCGTGCCGCCGGGTTTGGTCGTCACCACGGAGGCGTGCAACGCGTTCTTCGACAACGACAAACAGTTTCCCGACGGGCTCTGGGAACAGGTGAAGGAAGGCCTGGTCAAGATCGAGGAGAAGGTCGGCAAGCGGTTTGGCGATCCGAAAAATCCGCTTCTCGTCTCGGTCCGCTCCGGCGCCGCGTTCTCGATGCCCGGCATGATGGATACGGTGCTCAACCTCGGCTTGAATGAAGAAACAGTGCAGGGTCTCGCGGAACAAACGGGCGACTTGCGTTTCGCACTCGACGCTTATCGACGTTTCGCGTCGCTGTTTGGCGAGATCGTAATGGGTGTAGCGCACTCGAAGTTCGAACGTGTGCTCGATCGTTTCAAAGCGCTGACGCAAGGCGGACGCGACACCGATCTCAAACCCGATCACCTGCGCGAGATCATCGCCGCCGAAAAACAGATTATTCTCACCGAACAAAGCGCCATACCCGAAGATCCTTACGAACAACTCCGCGTTGCCATCATGGCGGTGTTCAATTCGTGGATGGGCCGGCGCGCCATCGACTATCGCCGCGTGAATCGCATTCCTGATTCGCTCGGAACAGCGGTGAACGTGCAGGTCATGGTGTTCGGAAACATGGGCGCGGGCAGCGGCACCGGCGTCGCCTTCACGCGTAATCCGTCGACGGGCAAGAAAGAGCTGTACGGCGAGTATCTACTGAACGCGCAGGGTGAAGACGTCGTCGCCGGTATTCGTACGCCAAACCCGATCTCGCAACTCAAGAAGGAATTGCCCGAGGTCTACGATCAGTTTGCTTCGATTGCGAACCTGCTCGAACAGCATTATCACGACATGCAGGACTGCGAGTTTACGATCGAACGCGGCAAGCTCTACATGCTGCAAACGCGCACCGGGAAACGCAGTGGCGCTGCCGCTGTGCGCATCGCCGTCGAGATGGTTTACGAGAAACTGATCGACCACGCCACCGCGGTCCAACGCGTCACGCCCGAGCAACTCGATCAGTTGCTGCATCCGACAGTCGATCCGAAAACAAACGCCACGGTGCTCGCAACCGGTCTGCCGGCGAGTCCAGGCGCAGCGCAGGGACAGGTTGTGTTCAGTCCTGATGAAGCTGAAGAGATGGCCCGCGATGGCGTGCAAGTCGTGCTTGTACGATCCGAAACGAGTCCCGACGATTTCCACGGCATGGTCGCCGCGCAGGCGATCGTCACTTCGCGCGGCGGCATGACGAGTCACGCGGCGGTCGTCGCACGTGGCATGGGCAAGACGTGCGTCAGCGGCGCGCAGGCGATCAATATCGACTACGGTCAGCAACAATTCACAGTCGACGGCACTATCGTGACGAAAGGCGAGTGGATTACGGTCGACGGTTCCACCGGGCGCGTCTTCCT
The DNA here is from genome assembly GCA_025923035.1 of Pyrinomonadaceae bacterium. GTDB lineage: Bacteria > Acidobacteriota > Blastocatellia > Pyrinomonadales > Pyrinomonadaceae > PSRF01. Next base: position 9,318 of record JAICGQ010000036.1, read on the forward strand.
CGGTCAGGTACCTACGATCCAGCCAACGCTCGGCGAAGACTTTTACAAACTGATGACGTGGGCCGACAAGTTTCGCCGCCTGCGTGTGCGCGCAAACGCTGATACGCCGCTCGATGCGAAAACGGCGAGACAGTTTGGCGCGGAAGGCATCGGACTCTGTCGCACGGAGCACATGTTCTTCGGCGACAAACGTTTGTCTGTGATGCGCGAGATGATCCTTTCCGAAGGCGCCGGAGCGCGCGAGAAGGCACTCGAAAAGCTGTTGCCGCTGCAACGCAGCGACTTCATCGGCATCTTCCGCGAAATGGCCGGACTGCCCGTGACGATTCGTCTACTCGATCCGCCGCTGCACGAGTTTCTGCCGAACGCCGAAGAGCTTGGCGCGGAACTCTCCGAACTGAAAATGGCGCTTAAAGTGGCGACGACGATGGCGGCGATGGACCAGATCCTCGACGAGATCGATCACAAGCGAGCGTTGCTGCGCCAGGTGAATCGCATTCGCGAGGCGAACCCGATGCTCGGTTTTCGCGGTTGCCGGCTCGGACTGCTATTCCCCGAAGTCACGCGGATGCAATGTCGCGCGATCTTTGAAGCGGCGTGCAAGGTGCAAGGCGAACGCAAGAAGGTTGAACTCGAAATCATGGTCCCGCTCGTGTCGCTCAGCGAAGAGTTGCACCAGCAGGCGGAACTCATTCACGAGGTAGCCCGCCAAGTGATGGGCGAACACGGCATGACGATCGAGTATCACGTCGGGACGATGATCGAACTTCCGCGCGCCGCGCTGATGGCTGACCGAATCGCCGCGCATGCCGACTTCTTCTCGTTCGGCACCAACGATCTCACGCAAACGACGTTTGGGTTGAGCCGCGACGATTCGAGCCGCTTTCTGCCTAACTACATCGAGCGGAAGATCATGAAAGACGATCCGTTCCAGGTGCTCGATCGCGACGGTGTGGGCCAGTTGGTGCGCCTCGGCGCGGAGCGTGGCCGCAGTGTGAAACCGAATCTCAAGGTCGGTATTTGCGGGGAACATGGCGGCGATCCCCAGTCGATCGCGTTCTGTAACGAGATCGGGCTCGACTACGTGAGCTGTTCGCCATTCCGCGTGCCAGTCGCCCGGCTGGCCGCTGCGCAGGCCGTGTTGAACCCGGCTGTCGAGAGCACGATCAGCGCGCAGGTTTAGTCGCTTTCTCCTGACAAGTTAGAGTTCTGCAGAAGCTATTGGCTGCGGTCGACGTTTCGCTTGCTTCGCTGCGGCTTCGATCGGTGCAACCTGCGAAATCGATCAGGGCAACTGGAAATCGATCAGTTCAACTGGAAGTCGATCAGCGCACCTGCGAAGTCGGATCGGACACGTATGCCTACGTCGAAAGACCTACAAGAGCTACTCGAACGCATTCAGCTTCGATTGGACGAGAGTTTCGTCGGGATCGGTAGCGAGGTTTCGGATCTACCTCCTGAAGATCTGGCAGAACTACTCAATCAACTCCACCTCAACGAAGCCGCCGCGATCGTCTCGATGCTCCCACTGCAAAAGTGCATCGAACTCTGCGACCAGCCAACGATGCGCCGCCGCGCCGCAATTCTCGAACGCCTGGAGCCAAAGCGCGTGGCGGCGATTCTCGAAGGACTCTCCGCCGACGAACGCACCGACGTCATTCAAAAGATGGGTCTGCACGAACGGCATCGCATCCTGCCGCAGTTCTCGCCCGACGTCCGCGCCGAACTGGAAGATCTACTTCAGTATCCCGACCACACCGCCGGCGGGATCATGACGACGGAGTTTGTGCGACTCGAACCGAAGATGACCGTCGGCGACGCGTTGAAGCACATCCGTTCCGTCGCGCGTGAGAAGGAGTCGATCTACGCGTGCTACGTCATGGATGAGGAGACTGACAGGCTGCTCGGCGCCGTGTCGTTGCGCGATTTAGTGATGGCGGAATTAGATCGTCCCATCGCCCAGGTGATGCGCCGCAAGCCCGTGACCGTAAACGTGCAGGACGATCAGGAGCACGTCGCCGAGAAGATCGGTAAGTACAATTTGCTCGCGGTTCCGGTGGTCGAGCAGGATGGAAGCGTCGTCGGATTTGTGACGGTCGACGACGTGATCGACGTTTTGATCGAAGAACAGACGGAAGACATCCTGCGCATGGCCGCCGTCGAACCGGGCGCGATGGACAAGCCTTATTTCGACAACCCGATCCTGCGCGTCGTGCGGAAACGCATCGGATGGCTGCTGTTGTTGTTTGTTGCGGGGACGCTGACGAGCGCCGTCTTGCAGAGGTTCGAATCCGAACTCGCTGCCGTCGTGGCGCTCGCGTTTTTTATTCCGTTACTGATCGGCACTGGCGGCAACGCCGGCGCCCAGACGGTGATGACTGTGATCCGAAGCCTCGCGCTCGGCGAAGTCGGGGTGCGACATGCGTGGCGCGTGGTCGCGCGTGAAGCAACCACCGGCGTGTTGCTCGGGTTGCTCGTCGCGCCGATCGCGCTCGTGCAGGCGCTCTTCTGGCGCGCGCCTCTGGCACTCGCCATCACCGTCTCAGTGACGATGTTCGCAATCTGCGTCTGGTCGACGACCGTCGGATCGTTAATCCCGATCCTGGCTCAACGTTTTGGCGTCGATCCAGCCGTGCTCTCAGCCCCGTTGATCACGACTCTCGTCGATGCAACAGGGCTGATCATCTACTTCACAATCGCCAAGCTGATCCTCGGCGTCTAAAACTTATACTTCAACGCAAACTGCATCTGCCGCGACGAACCCGAGTCGCCTGTCGGGAAGCGCGTGTTCGTAATCTGGCCGAAGTTTGCGCTGCCAACCACGCGACCCGGCTGCCCAAAATTCGCATGATTGAAAACGTCGAACACTTCCCAGCGAAACTCAATCAACTGGTTCTCAGTCAATTTCGTTCGTTTGATTACCGAGAAGTCGGTGTTGTTGAAACCCGGACCGATCACGACGTTGCGACCGAGATTGCCGAAGCGGTTCACGGGGACGACAAACGGCGTAGTGTCGAACCACCGATTCGGCGTTCCCAGAATTGCAACCGGACCAGTAACGTCAGGACGCACGGTGTTGTTCGTCCCGGTGAACGTCGCGTTGTTAGCCACGATATTCACAGGATTTCCGCTTTGCGACTGGACGATCGTTGAAAGCTGCCAGCCCTCTTTCAGTTGATTGCCGCGGAACGGCAGCTCGTAGAGTCCGCTGATCACGAAGCGATGGCGCGCGTCGAAATCAGAAAGCCCGCGGCTGTCGCGCAGGTTGTAACTGTCCTGGATCACCACGCCCTGGCTGTTCAGCGAGTTGTAGTCGATCGACTTCGAAAAGGTGTACGAAGCATTGAACTGCAAACCTCGCGAGAGTCGCTTCGTCGCCGTGGCCCAAAGCGCGTTGTAACTTGAATTACCCGTGCCTTCGATCTGCACGATGTTATTCAAGGTAGCGTTCGGACGAATCGAGCTTGAACTCGAAACGCTCGAGAATGGGCGAACACCATTGATCGGCTGATTGATGTTTCGTGAGACGCGCAGGTGCGTGCCTTTCGTACCGAAGTAGCCGAGCGTCACCGCAAGATCGCGTCCGAGTTCGCGTTGGACGTTCAGGTTCCACGATTGGACGTACGGGTTGTCGAAGTTCGGATCGACGTTAGCAGGAGCAAGACCTGCCGCGCCTGCGACCTGTAGTGCATTCGTGAACGTCACTGCGCCGGTGAACGTTAGCGGGATCGCCAGCGGCGGGTTTGACGTTAACGGCGTCACTACGTTCGTGACTGGTTGATCGGCTGATAGAGCATACGCGGCGCGGACCGAGGTCTTGCCGTCGCCGAACGGATCCCACGCGATACCGAGACGAGGTTGGATGTTCTTGTTGTTTTCTTTGTAAACCTTGTCGACGCCTTCCGTGCCGACGCGAATGAGCTCTCGTGTCGCCGCGTCGAAAACGACGAAGCGGTCGTAACGCTCAGTAGGCGTCATGTTCCAGTCGTAACGAAGACCAAGCTCCAACGTCACGTTCTGATGGATCTTCCAGTTGTCCTGAACGTAGAGGCCCCAGGCGTTTTGAATGATCGCACTCGAGCGGTCGCCGAGTGTGACACTGAATCCGTTCCCGTTGCCGGTAAGGAAGAGGTTCACGTTCGGGAAGGTAAACGTGCCGGTGTCGAGGGTGAAGTTGTTGTTGTAGAACCGTCGTGCCTCACCACCAAACTTGAATGAGTGGTTCCCTCTCAGATAACTGACGGTATCGCTGAGTACGATCGTCATGTCTGCACGCCCCTGCGGAAAACCCGCTGGTCCACCGAGATTGAAGTTGAAGCCGGTGATGCTCATTTGCGGCAGACCGATGTCGGCGTTGACGCCGTTGTTGATGCCGAAGTCAGCCGGATTGAGCTGCGCGTTGGGCGTGAAGGTGATGTTAATGCGATTGAATCCGAGTCGCGCTTCGTTGGTGAGGTTTGGACCAAAAATATGTGTCTCGTTCAACGTGAAGATCTGCCGGGTTGACTGGCGAGTGTCACCCCAACCCGGCATGGTGTTTCCCTGGAGGTTCGGCTCGCCGCGCTTATCGCGCTGAAACGCGTAATAACCGTGAAGGCGATCGTTTGAGCCGAAGTTGTGGCTTACGTCCCCGGTGTATTGATCGATGTCTACGGGCGCCGTTCCCGAACCTGCAAACCTCGCGACGGGAACACCGCCGACGATGTCGACGCTGGTCGCGCGTGGGATCAGCGGCAGCAATTGCTGGATCGTCGGATTTGTGACTGAAGCACGTTGCGCGTCAGTCAGCACGTTACTGGTCAAGGTGAGGCCTTGTCGTTGGCGCGTGCCTTCGTAACTGAAGAAGAAGAACGTGCGGCTCTCTCCTTCATAAGAGAAGATTGGGCCGCCCTCGCCGAAGTGCGGCAGCTTTACGGGCCCGCCGATGTTGAAACCAAACTGGTTGCGCTTGAACGGCGGCTTGCGCGCGTCGAAGAAGTTGCGCGCGTCGAGCACTTCATTGCGCAGAAACTCGAATGCTTCGCCGTGAAACTCGTTGGATCCCGAGCGAGTGGCGATGTTGACGATCGCGCCGGAGTTTCGGCCGTATTCCGCGCTGAACGTGGAGTTATCGACTTTGAATTCCTGAACCGTGTTGATCGACGGCTGGAACGTGATCTGGTTCTGGACCATGTCGTTGAGATTGATGCCGTTGATCATGAAGTTGGTCGTATCTTCACGCCCGCCGGCGGTGTTGAAAGCGAATGATCCCTGGCCGCGGAGTGGGGCGGTTAAGAAACCGTTCTGCGGCGGGGTGACTGAACCCGGAATGAGCAGGCCGAGATCGACAAAGTGACGGCCGTTAAGCGGAATCTCCTGCACGGTGCGTTGGTTAATGACAGTACCGACGGAAGTCGTCGTTGTTTCGACGATTGGCACGTCAGAAGAAACCTGGACCTGTTCGGAGATGGCGCCGACGTCCATCTGAAAGTTCTGAACAACGTTTTTGGCGACTTCGACGGTGACGTTGTCGGCCACGCCCGTTTTAAAACCCTGAACTTTGACCTCGATGCTGTAGACGCCAACCGGAAGCGCAGCAAACTGATAGTTGCCTTCGCTGTCGGTTTGCGTGGTCCTTTCGGACGAGGTGTTGCGGTTTTTGGCGGTGACCGTCGCGTTCGGCAGCACCGCGCCTTTGGCGTCCGTGACCGTACCCTGAAGAACAGCGGTCGACTGGGCCAAAACTGGAGGAGTCGCTAGGAGTGCGGCTACCAGCAGCAAGAACGGAAAAAATAGTGCGGTCCTTTTGCTTGCCATACATACCTCCTGACATGGGGCGGGCAATTCGGTTTTCAATCGTTGGGAGGGTCTTAAACCTCCTAAGCAACGACAATGCCGTAACCACGGATCAGATCAGTGTAAATTTGCTAAGCAATTCACGACTGTTCTTAGATTTAAAATCCAAAAACGACAAGCCCATCCGAAAACGCAGAGCGCCGTGTTCACCAACGGGCCAGAAACTCACGCAGCATCTGATCCATCGCATCGAACGACTCCGCACAAAACAAGATCGACTGGTAGTGCGTCGGATCGTAAACGTGATTGGCGGCCGTTTCGAGATCAAGCGGACGCAATTCCGCTTTGTGCATCTCCGCCAACTCTCCCGCCGACGACAACAAGCCCGTTCCGTACGCTTTGATCCGTTCGTCTTCGAGCAGCACGCCAAACTCGATCGTGAACCAGTAGACGCGCGCCAGGCGGTCGAGTTGTGCCGCGTCGGTTGTTCGTCGCACCGCTTCACCAAACAGTCGATTGATCTCCGCGAGACGCGGGCTCGCCAGCGTCACCGCGTGACCGATGATTTCGTGTGCGACGTCAGGTTCCGGTGTGTACAACGGCGTCGAATGGTGACGAATGTACTGCGTGCAGAGAAACACGCCGTTCGCGAGCGACTCGAGAAAGACGCGGGGCTCGACGAGTCCGGCGACCGGTTCGAGGCGAAAACCGCTGATCGCTTCCACCTTCGTGCTGACTTCGCTTAACTGCGGAATGCGATCGGAGTCGAAGTCGAGCTGGTCGAGACAGTAGAGATACTCGGCGCAGGCGTGCTCGCGATGGGCCGGTCCAAGCGCTTGCCAGATGGTTTGCCAAACACCGTGTTCGAGATCGGTGTAGGGCGCATCGGGTATGGCGTCGCCGGTCCGATAGTTCGTGGCGATCTGCGCGATGGCGTTGCGTCGCGCGCGGTATTCAGGGTCGCGGAAGCCGGGGTGGTCCGGATCGAGGTGTACCAGCCGCACCTCGACGTGGTCCTGCAAGACAGATTGCGTTTCGATTGTTTCCGTTGGCGTCATGTTTTTTCCTCAAAACAAAAAAACCGGCCACCAATCCTCTGGAAGGATTGATGGCCGGCTTTAATGAACTTGTCTAAGTTGCTACTTGATCAGCACGCCCCGACAGCACATCGCCCGACCGCCCCTTCCAGTGAAGAGCGGGCCGTAATAGTAATAATAGCGATATGAGCTGCGGTTCATTTTGACTACTCGCGAGACAGATTAATCAAATCCGCCCAGTTTAGTCAAATTTTAAAGTTTGGCGGGCTGCGAGGAACTCCGCCCAGGGGTCACCCTTCTTGCTGAGTAACTCCGGCACGTTCGTGATCGTGAAGTCGGCGATTTTCACGCCCTGCGAGATCTGTTTCCACGTCAGTGGCATTGACACGCTCGCCTTCGGTTTGGCTCGCGCCGTAAACACCGATGCTAGACTCTTACCGCGTGCGTTCTGCATCCAGTCGACGTAAACCTGCGTGGACTTCCGCTTTGCAATGGTTCGCTCGACAGTCGCAATCTTCGGCGCACGTCGTGCGACTTCACCCGCAAGCAGTTTCGCAAATTCCGCGACCTGTTCGTATTCGTTCGTCGGTTTTAAAGGCACGTAAATGTGCAGGCCGGACGAGCCTGAAGTCTTCGGAAAAACCTCTAACCCGATCTCGTCGGCTACTTCTTTCACAACCAGCGCCACCTGCAACACGTTTTCCCACGGCGCGCTTTTCGGATCGAGATCGATCGCGACCCAGTCAGGTTTGTCGAGGTGTTTCGTCGTCGAGTGCCACGGGTGCTGTTCGATGTTTCCGAGGTTGACGAAGTGCAAGAGCGAACCGAGCGTCGAATAAACGAAATAGTCGAGCTGCCGTCCCTCCTGATTTGTGAGTCGCTTCGTCTTGATGAACTCCGGCGCGCTCTCGAGGTCCTGTTGAAAAAACATGGGCGCCTTGATGCCGCGCGGGTAGCGTTGAAGGATCGCGGGCCGATCTTTCAAGTGCGGCATGATGTAGTCAGCGACTTTGAGATAAAAACAGAGCAGATCAAACTTGGTGAGCTTTTCGTCGGGCCAGTAAATGCGATCGAGACTCGTCACGGACACGAGTTCGCGTCCGACCTTCAGGATCAGATCGCCTTTCGGCTTCGACAAACTCAGAAACTCGTCGGGCGTGATAACCGTTCCGCGCTTCTGGCGCGTTCGCTTCACGCTCGGTTTCTCGGTTGGCTCAACGGCTTTAGGCATATCCGTTCGGGTGGGCCAGCATCCAGCGCCAGGCTGAGTCGATTATCACGCGCAGGTCCTGGTACTGCGGCTGCCAGCCCAGTTCGCTTTTGATCTTTTCGGAGCTGGCGATCAGGACTGCCGGATCACCTTGCCTGCGTGGTCCAATGCGAACCGGAATATCTTTGCCGGTCACTTGACGGGCAGTTTCGATCACTTCGCGAACGCTGTAGCCCTCGCCACCGCAGCCGAGATTGTAGATGCGGCTGCCTTCGCTCATGGCGTCGAGAGCAAGGATGTGCGCGCGAGCGAGATCGATTACGTGGATGTAGTCGCGCAAACATGTGCCGTCGGGTGTTGGGTAATCGTCGCCGTAGATCTCGACGTGCGGACGTTTGCCTGCCGCGGCTTGTAAAGCGATCGGGATGATGTGCGACTCCGGATCGTGATCTTCGCCGCACTTTTCACTCGCGCCCGCGGCGTTGAAGTAACGCAACGACACGTATTTGATCCCGTACGCGCGTTCGTACCAGAGCATTGCCTGTTCGAAGGCGAGTTTTGTTTCGCCGTACGGATTGGTCGGATTGTTGGGTGCGGTTTCGTAGATCGGTTGCGACTCGGGCTCACCGTAAGTCGCCGCAGTTGAAGAAAAAACGACGCGGCTGACTTTGCACTCGCGCATAGCGGAGAGCAGGACCAGTCCGGCGACGAAGTTGTTCTCGTAATACTTCGCCGGCTCTTCGCACGATTCGCCGACGAGCGAATACGCGGCCATGTGGATCACCGCTTCGATGCGTTTTTCGTTGAGCGTTTGTCGCAGCGTTGCGGCGTCGAGCAAATCGCCCTCGACGAACGTCGCACCGGGAACAACAGCCTCGCGATGTCCTTTGACGAGATTGTCGTAGACCACCACCTGATGACCGTCGTTCACCAGTTCTTCAGTGACGACACTGCCGATGTAACCGGCGCCTCCCGTAACAAGCACACGCACGCAACTAACCTCCAGCCCTTTCCATGGATAGCACACGGTAACACGGTATTTTTTCAAATCCGTGTTCTCTCAGTTGTCGCACGTGGGAACCGGGTCAGGTGATGGCTACGTTGGGTTGGGTTGCCGCTGTGTCTGGCTGCAGGGAATCGGCGACGTAGTAGAGAATCCGGCCGCAGTTGTCGCAGGTGATCACATCCTCGCCGCGTCGAATCTCCGCCATCACTTGCGGACGCAACGACATGAAACACGCCGTACAGGAACGATTCCGCGCCTCAGCCACAGCCACGCCATCGCGTATGCGAGCCCTGATGCGCGCGTACATGTTGCTCATCGAACTCGGCAGGTTCGCAAACACCTGTTCGCGTTCATTGCGTTGTTTCGCGAGTAGCTCCGACTGAGATTTCGTCTCTTCATCAAACGCCTTCAAGCGTGCTTCGCGATCCGAATTCAACGTCGCAATCTCATCGGCTCGTTCTTTCAACGCCGCTTCGGCCTGTTCGAGGGTTTCCATCTGTTCGAGGATCTGCGTCTCGAGTGCCGAGATCTGTTTGCGCGCTGCATCAGCTTCGCGAATGGCCGCCGTGTACTCGTCCTGTTTCTTCGACGACATCAGGTTTCGTTCGGCGCGTTCGGCACGACCCTTCTGATCGGTGACCTCATTTTCGAGGCGGGAACGACTATGTCTGGCATCGTCGCGACGGCTTTCGAGGGCCCTAATTTCAAAAGCGCGCCGATCGAATTCTCCTTCGATTACGGCGCGCCTTTCTGGTATCGCTTCGAGTTCTTTTTCTAGTTTTCTTATGCTAGTGTCCAGATTCTGCAGAGCGATTAACTTCTCTAATTCCGCTTTCACTCTTTATGCACTCCTCAAAAGATCAGGGCTGTAAATGAACCGTCTCATCGACGTGGATCATCACACAACCCGCTCGTTTGGTGCAAGCGCACTACTTAGAAGCAGCGGAATCTTTGCTTTAAATCGGTCCGCGCTCACCCCGGGAGAGTCTGACTCTCGCCGGTGTGACCCGAATACGCGGCATCTGGACGTCGATCGCCGGAACGCGAACGCGTGGCGTCCGGATGGTCGGCAGTTGGATGTCGATATCGGGAATTGCTGGAATCTCGATCCGTGGTATCACGATGCGACGCCCAATCTGCGGCTGGTCCGCGGAGCCCGAGAAACCGGTTGCTTCAGTCGGTGTGACCTGGAACGTTTGCTGCGACCTGTTACGGATCACCGTCAGCGTAACCGCACCTTCCTTCTTACGATTGATGGCGCGCGCGATGTCGCCTGGTGAATCGACTGCTTCGCCGTCGATCGCGGTAATCACGTCGCCTGCTTTGATTCCCGCCTTCGCCGCCGGACTGTCTTCGGTGACGGCGGTAACGAGCGCTCCCTTGCCGCCCGTGATACCGAAGTAGTCGGCGAGCTGCTTGTTGAGCTGCATCGTGCTGACGCCGATACGACGGCTATTGCCCAGCATGAACGTCAGGTCGCCGAGTTTGTCAGTATCGAAACTGAATCCTTCAAGCAGCGGGGTTTCCCATTTGAAGTCTTTGAAATAGCCCTGCGGATCGCGTTTAAAAACACGCGGTTGGACCTTGAAAAAGTCCTGGGCCATGGTGGAGTTGTCGCGTTTGGCGATCGTCGCGGTCACTTCCTGCTCCGCGCCACCACGGCTCACCGCAACTTTAACGGACTGATCGGGAGCGATCTCCGCAACAAGGCGGTTAAGTTTTCGCACGCTCGTGATGTTCTCCCCGTCGAGACGGAGAATCACGTCGTCTTTTCTTATGCCGGCTTTTTCGGCCGGGCTGCCCTGAACCACGCGAGTGACGCCGACGCCGCGCGGCGAGCTCAGATGATAGCGGGCCATGTTTTCGCGATTGATGTTTTCGGCGTAAACGCCGAGGAAACCACCGTCTGTAAAGAGCGAAAATGTATTGGTGAACGGCTCGTCGGGTGGTTCGGGTGGAGGAGAAGGCTGTTGGGCGAGGGCCAAGCCTGCAGTCAGAATAAGAGCAACGAGAAGACCTATCGAATACCTTGTTTTCATATAGATTTCCTCCGGAAGAGTTTCGGCCTTACACGCGAGACTCTAACAACGGTTCCAAAAAAATTTGTGTTCGATTAACTGTTAACTAGATCCGTAATGCTGGATCTTTCGGCTTGTAGACTTCGGTGTGGCCCGCGACTTCGACGGCGATCTTTCCTTCACTGTGGGCCAGGTCGAGATGCGCGACAGCCTC
>JAICGQ010000037.1 GCA_025923035.1 Pyrinomonadaceae bacterium
GCGTAACGAGATCTCCTGCGGTGTCTCGATCGGAATTCAAAACACACCCGAGATCCTGATTGAGAAGATTCGCAAGGAAGTTGACGCGGGTTACCAGCGCATAAAGATCAAAATCAAACCCGGCTGGGACGTGAAGATTGTCGAGCGCGTGCGAAAAGAGTTTCCGGATATTCGGTTGATGGGCGATGCAAACTCAGCGTTCACGCTCGCCGACGTGGCACTGTTTCAGGAGCTGGATCGTTACAACTTGATGATGCTCGAACAGCCGCTGACGCATAACGACATCTTCAATCACGCCACGCTTCAGCGCCAGATTCAGACGCCGATCTGTCTCGATGAATCGATTCGCTCGGCTGAGACTGCGGTCCATGCGATCGATCTCGGTTCGTGCAGGATCATCAACGTCAAGCTGGGCCGCGTCGGCGGACACAACGAAGCAAAGCGCGTGGAACAAGTGGCCCGTGAACGCGACATTCCCGTGTGGTGCGGTGGCATGCTCGAATCCGGCATCGGACGCGCGCATAACATCGCTATGTCGACGCTGGCAGGCTTTAGTTTGCCTGGCGACGTTTCTGCCAGCGCGCGATACTGGGAAGAAGACGTCATCGAGCCGGCTGTCACTGTTAGTGCGCGCGGCACGATCACGCCGCCCGAGGCGCCCGGCATCGGGTTCAACGTTAACCAAGCCCGACTTGACGCTCTAACAGTGCGAAAAGAGACCATCAAATAACCAGTTTCATGTCAGACACCCCTAATTCATTTAACGCTGTTCAGCAGATCCACGAACTACTAAGAGCCAAGCAATCCGAGATCGAAACGTTCATTCGGTCGTTGGTTGAGACGGAGTCGCCATCGGGAGACGAAGCGGGCAGTCGCGCTGTTGTCGATCTGCTTGCTGAAGCAGCACGCTGGATCGGTTGCGTGAGCGAGATCAAGCGCGTCGACGTTCCTGATTTCGGTCAACACCTCGTGATCCAGGCGTTTGCGCAACAGAGATCCGAAGGACAAATCCTGGTCGTTGGACATACGGACACGGTCCATGCGCGAGGTTCCGTCGCAGCACGTCCATGGCGTGAGGAGTCTGGAAAGATTTACGGACCGGGAATCTTCGACATGAAAGCAAACTGTGGGTTGATTCTCGCGGTGCTGCGCGCGATGTCGGAGTTGCAGATCGTTCCGCGATGCGCGATCACGGTTGCGTTAACGTGCGATGAGGAAGTTGGAAGTTTTACCGGTTGGCCGCTGCTGGAAGATGTCGCGAAGTCTGTTGATACGCGTTGCGCGTTCGTGATGGAACCGCCTGCACCCGTTGGCCGCGTGAAGACGGGCCGAAAGGGAACCGGAATTTTCGCGATGAAAGTCGAAGGCAAAGCGGCGCACGCTGGTCTCGATCCTGAAAAAGGCGCGAGCGCGATTCTCGAACTGGCCCGGCAAACAGAACGGCTCCATGCGATCAACGGATCGGGATCGGGGATCACGGTAAATGTCGGCGTCGTTCGTGGTGGAACGCGATCGAATGTCGTGGCTGCGGAAGCGGAGGCGGAGATCGACGTGCGTTTCTCGACGGAAGCGGAGTCGCGCGAGATCGAACGGATGCTCGGGAATGTCACGCCGATTGACGAGCGTACAAAAGTATTCGTTTCGGGTGGGATTAACCGTCCGCCACTGGAAAGAACTCCCGCCGTCATCGCGCTCTTCGAGAAAGCGCGCGCGATTGCTGCGCAGGTCGACTTTGAACTCGGCGAAGCGCAGGTTGGTGGCGCGTCTGACGGAAACTTCATCGCGGCGCTCGGCATTGCGGTCCTCGACGGTCTTGGAATCAGCGGCGATGGAGCACACGCCGTACACGAACATATCGACGCCGACGATATCGCGCGTCGCGGCGCGTTGATCGGCGGGCTCTTGATCTCAAACTAAATGCTAATCGCAACCTGGAACGTCAATTCGATACTCGCACGCATGCCGCTGGTCCTTCGCTGGCTCGATGATGTGAAGCCCGACGTCGTGTGCATGCAGGAAACAAAGTGTACCGACGACAAGTTTCCGACGCTGGTGTTTCAGGAACGTGGCTACCAGTGCCAACTGTTCGGGCAGGCGTCGTACAACGGCGTCGCGATCCTTTCGAGGTGTGCCTGCGAGACGACGCATCGTGGTTATCCCGGTGACGATGAAAACGCACAGTCGCGTCTCATCACGTCCACCGTCGAAGGCATTCAGATCGTCAACGTCTATATTCCGAATGGACAGGCGGTTGGCTCTGAGAAGTACGAGATGAAACTCGGGTGGATGTCGCGCTTACGCGAGTTCTTCGATCAGAACTACGATCCGTCAAGGCCCGTGCTGCTTTGCGGTGACTTCAATGTCGCGCCGGAAGATCGCGACGTGCACGACGTGAGATTGTGGCAGGGACGCATTATGTTCAGCGAGCAGGAGCGCGCGACTTTGCAGCACATCAAAGACTGGGGATTCACCGACGCGTTTCGACTGCACGACGAAGAAGGTGGGAAGTTTACCTGGTGGGATTATCGCGCCGGGATGTTTCGACGCAACATGGGCTTGCGCATCGATCACGTTTGGATCACCGAACCGCTCGTCTCACGCAGCGTGCGAACGTGGATCGACAGGGAACCACGCACCTGGGAAAAGCCGTCAGATCACGCGCCGATGATCGCGGAGATCAATTAGACGTCAGCTCAGCAGTCTTTTCAGTAATATCTTTTTGCGCCCACTCGTTGTCGCGACTCGCCTCGCCGGCTTTCGAACGCTTCGCCGCTTTCATCCGCTGAACGAGATCCATGTGCGTTGAGAAGTAGGGCAAACTCTTCCCGACGATCTCCTCAACCGACGAGAAGCCTTTATCGACCATGAACTTCTCGACGCCTTCCTTCAACTCATCGATCATCTTCACGCCCTGAAGCATCACGCCGGTGCAGATCTGCACGGTTGACGATCCGAGCAACATGAACTCGAGTGCGTCGTGGGAGTTTTCGATGCCGCCGATACCGCTGATCGTGACGCCTTCCGGCAGCGCGAGCGCGAGCTGGCTGACCATCCGCAACGCGATCGGCCGCACGGCCTGGGCCGAGTAACCACCCGGCACGCAGTGTCCTTCCACGGTCGGCATCGGACGCAACGTCTCGAGGTCCACCCCGATCACCGACAAGATCGTATTGATTGCCGAAATACCAACCGCGCCGCCGGCGATCGCCGCCGCCGCTGGTTCACGAATGTTCGTGATGTTGGGCGTCATCTTGGCCCACACGGGAATCTTCGCGACTTCCGTTACCCAGCTCGTGACTTCTTCAGTCAGGTCCGGATGTTCGCCCATCTCCGACCCCATCTTCCGCTCCGTCATACCGTGCGGACACGAGAAGTTGAGCTCGAAACCGTCGACGCCGGTCTCCTGGACCATCCGCGTCAACTCCTGCCACCGACTCTTTTCGTACTCCTCCATGATCGACGCGATCAGGATGTGGTTCGGAAACTCCTTCTTGACCTGGCGAAACTCTTCCAGCCAAACGTCGATGGGACGGTCCGAGATCAGTTCGATGTTTTCGAAGCCGATCACTTCGCCGGTCGTTCTGGAGCGGAGCTTTCCGTAACGCGGAACGACGTTCACGACTTTTGCCGATTCAAGACTCACAGTCTTCGCGACCGCGCCGCCCCAGCCTGCTTCGAACGACTTCGCCAGCACGCGCGCGTTCGTCCCCGGCGGGCCCGAACCCAGCACGAACGGATTGGGGAACTTCATGCCGTTAACAGTGATTGATAAGTCCATGAGTTAACTCCTTGAATCATTGCCAATTGCCAATTGCCGATTTTTCTCTCACCTGAAGTTCGCTTGGGAGGCGACGAACGGTTTTAGGTTGATCGTCTGTGAACAATTGGCAATCGGCAATTGGCGATCGGCAATGCTCTCAGTCTGCGACCAGTGAGCCGTATGTGTCAGGTCGTCGATCACGGAAAAACTGCCATGTGTTGCGCACTTCCCGGATCTTATCGAGATCGAGGTCGGCGACGACGAGCGCGTCCTGATCGCGCGGCGCTTCTGCGAGAAACTGCCCACGCGGATCGCAGAAGTAACTCTGTCCGTAAAACTCGCCGATGTCCCACGGCTGCTCGTGTCCGACACGATTGATGGCGCCGATGAAGTATCCATTCGCAACAGCGTGCGCCGGTTGTTCGAGCCGCCATAGATACTCGGAAAGTCCGGCGACGGTCGCCGATGGATTGAAAACGATCTCCGCACCGTTCAGTCCCAGCGCGCGTGCGCCTTCAGGGAAGTGACGGTCGTAACAGATGTACACGCCGATGCGCGCGAATGCCGTATCGAAACAGGGATAACCAAGATTGCCGGGCCGGAAATAGAACTTCTCCCAGAAACCGGGATTCACGTGCGGAATGTGGTTCTTGCGATACTTGCCCAGATACTTTCCGTCGGCATCGATGACGGCGGCGGTGTTGTAGTAGATGCCGGTGATCTCTTCTTCGTAGATTGGCACGATCATCACCATGCCGTGTTCCTTCGCGACTTCCTGCATCAACCGCACGGTTGGACCATCGGGAATACGTTCCACCGCTTCGTACCAGCGCGTCTGTTGCTCGGCGCAAAAGTAGGGCGTAGTGAAAACTTCCTGCATGCAGATGATCTGCACGCCCTGTTGCGCGGCCTGCTCGATGTACTTCAGGTGTTTCTCGATGTTCAGCCGTTTGATCTCTTCGATCGGCTGGTCCGTCGGCGCCGCATTCGAGCATTGAATCAATCCGCATTTAACCGTGCGTGGCATTAAGCGAGTCTCCCTTCGAATCGCGTGATAGGGCGTAGTATATGACGAATCCGAGGCCAAAAGTCACGAACCATGCATAAGTGTACAGGTGATCGAGAAACGTTGGATTGCTGACCTGCCCGTTCGGGGTGGTCGCCGCTCGAATAAACCCGGGGACGACTGGTGCGATTGAAACGACGAGCGCCACAACGGCGCGCCAGTTCACTCCATTGCCATACGAATACGGGCCGTTCGGATCGAAAAGTCCGGCGAGATCCAACCGTCGCTTCCGCAGCACCCAGTAGTCGCAGATCAAAATTCCCGCGATTGCGCCCATCAATCCCGAGTATCCAATCAGCCAGGTGAAGATGTACGCGCTCATCGACGACATCAGCTTCCAAGGCATCATCAAAATTCCGATGACCGCCGTGATCAGGCCGCCGGTTACATACGAGATGAGTCGTGGATTCAAGTTCGAAAAGTCGTTCGACGGCGAAACGACGTTCGCCGCCATGTTCGTGGTGAGCTGTGCGGCGAAGATGACTGCTGTCGCAAACAAAATGATCAGCACGTTATCGAAGCGCGCCATCAGATCGACGGGATTCGGAATCGCGACGCCGTAGATGAGAACCGTGGCGCTCGTCACGGCCACGCCGATAAATGCGAACGCCGTCATCGTCAGCGGCAGTCCCAGTGCCTGGCCCAGCATTTGCGACCTTTGCGAGCGTGCGTAGCGAGTGAAGTCAGGGATGTTGAGACTAAGCGTGGCCCAGTAGCCAACTGACGCGGTCAACGCTCCCGGAAAGATGGTCCAGAACTCATTCTGCTGTTTTTGCAGCGTTGTCGATTCAGTTAGAACACGGCCGAGTCCGCCGGCGCGCCAGGCGGCCCATGCCAGCACCACTAATCCGCCAATCAACAACAACGGCGCCGACCACGTTTCGAGATACTTAATGCCTTCGACGCCCTTCAGAATGATGAATACCTGAATGCCCCAGAACAAAAAGAATGCGACCCACGTGTGCAACGCCACGCCAAGGACGACCGAACTGAGCGCTGCGTTCCACGCGGGAAACATGTAACCCAACAGGACATCGATAGCGGTGCCGCCGATCCACGTCTGAATGCCGAACCATCCGCACGCGACGATCGCGCGCAACATCGCGGGAATGTTCGCGCCCTTGGTCCCAAACGCCGCGCGGCTCAACACCGGAAACGACACACCGTATTTCGTTCCCGCATGTGCGTTGAGGATCATCGGAATCAGCACGATCGTGTTGCCCAACAGGATCGTAACCATCGCCTGCCACCAGTTCATGCCGGCTTCGATAAAGCCGCCCGCAAGCGTGTAGGTGGTGATAACGACGCTCATGCCGATCCAGAGTGCGGCGATGTTCCAGGTGGACCAGGTTCGCTCTTTGATGGTCGTCGGCGCGAGGTCAGCGTTCCAGAGTGGACTGTGGGAAACGTCGGTATGTAATTCTTCGAAGTCGCGTTGAGTGGGGGATTCGGTGCTCATTCGTTTTCTTCAGTGGTTAACTACATCGCGACGCACGTGCCGCGTTTCAAAAACTGTCCGTCGCCTGCCTTGCCTTTGAACTCGCCCTGGTCCACTACAACTTTCCCGCGTGACAGCACCGTTTCAACGACGCCCTTGATCTTCTTGCCTTCGTACGCGTTGTAGTCAACGTTCATGTGGCTGGTTTTGAGGCCGAGTGTCTGCTCTCTTTCCGGATCGAAGATCACGATGTCCGCATCGGATCCGACGGCGATCGTACCTTTCTTCGGAAACAGTCCAAACATTTTCGCGGCGGCAGTGGAAGTCAACTCGACGAAGCGATTCAAGCTGATGCGGTTCTCGACGACGCCGCCGTTGTAAATCAACGGAACGCGGTTTTCGACTCCTGGCGCGCCGTTCGGGATCTTCGTGAAGTCGTTGAGGCCGAGCTCCTTCTGTTCTTTCATGCAGAACGGACAGTGATCCGTCGAGATCACTTGCAGGTCGTCCATCTTCAAACCCTTCCACAACTCCGCCTGGTTCCATTGCTCACGCAGCGGCGGAGTCATCACGTACTTCGCGCCGTCGAATCCGGGTTCGTCGTAGTTGTCGGTCGAAAGGAAGAGATACTGCGGACACGTTTCAGCGAATGCGGGAATGCCGCGATCACGCGCCTGCCGCACCTGGTTCAGTGCATCCGCGCACGACAAGTGAACGATGTAAACGGGCGACTCCGCCATCTCCGCGATCGCAATCGCGCGATGCACGCCTTCAGCTTCCGCGATTGTCGGCCGCGTCAACGCATGATACTTCGGCGCGGTGCGACCGTTTTCCAGAGCGCGTTTGATGATCTCGTTGATTACGATGCCGTTCTCGGCGTGCATGCAGATCAAGCCACCGCGTGAGCCCGCCGCCGACATCGCGCGAAAGATCGTCGCGTCGTCGACCAGGAACACGCCGGGATAGGCCATGAACATTTTGAAACTCGTCACGCCTTCATCCATCGCCGTGTAAAGCTCTTCGATCTGCTTGTCTTCGAGTTCGGTGGTGATGAGATGGAAACCGTAATCGATCGCCGTTTTGCCTTCGGCTTTCTTGTGCCAGTTGTCGATACCTTCGATCAGCGACTGGCCTTTGTACTGCACAGCGAAATCGATGATCGACGTCGTGCCTCCGTGCGCGGCGGCGATCGTGCCGGTGCGGAAGTCGTCGGATGATTGCGTGCCGCCGAACGGCAACTCCATGTGCGTGTGCGGATCGATGCCGCCGGGAATGACGAGCTTGCCGGTCGCGTCGATCTGATGATCGGCCTCCATCTCGAGGTCCTTGCCGATCACGTTGACGCGTTGATGTTCGATCAGGATATCGGCGTGGTAGTCGTCAACGGCAGTAACGATGCGGCCGTTTTTGATCAGGGTTCTCATTGTTGTTGACTTTTCTTCAGACAGGTTTTATTCGCAGCAGCGTCGGCGGCTACGCGTGCTTCTTCATTGGCTTTCGGGCCGGGGCTGATCTTGTCGGTCACGCAGATTTCAGTGTCGGTAATTTTGGTGACGGCGAGATACGACGACTGTTTGTTCGGACTTTCCGGGTCTTCGTTTGCGTTGTAGCGAATGATCAGTGCGACGGGTGCGGGTTTTCCGTCTTTTTGGACCATGCGCCATTCGGCTTTTGCTCCGACGCTCGAAAATCCACCGCTGATCACGTCCCACAAATCCAGCGAATGCTTTGCGCCTTTCGGCGTGACGACGATTACGTTCTGCCGTAGATCGCCTTCCGTAACAATCAACGTGTAACCCGCGACGCCGCGGCAACGTCCCTCGTAATCGTTCGTCTGAGGATCGGGACCTTTGATCGTTTTACACTGCTTCGCGGCGAGCGGCGTGTAGACGCTGCTGTTCGTTTGGGCCATCGTAATTGCGGCCGAAAAGAGTATCAGCGTCAAGACACAGATCTTCAATATAAGTTTCCTTCGCGCTTTCGTCCGGTGTAATCGACGTAGACCACCTTCAGCTCAGTGTAGAAATCGAGCGCAGTCGAACCTTGTTCGCGATCGCCGATGCCGGTGCCTTTTGTGCCGCCGAACGGAATGTGGGCCTCCCCGCCAGTCGTCGGCGAGTTGATGTGCGTCATGCCGGTCTCAATCTCGTCAACAAAGCGGAAGATGCGTGACGCGTCGTTCGAGAAGATGGACGACGACAGGCCGTACTCGCAATCGTTTGCTACCTGCATTGCGGCGTCGAAATCCTTGACTCGCAGCACAGACAGCACTGGACCAAAAATCTCCTCGCGGGCGATGCGCATGTCGGGTGTTACATGATCGAAGACTGTCGGGCGAACGAAGTAACCTTTGTCGAGCCCGTCGCCGGTTGCTCGCGAACCGCCGCAGACGAGCGTCGCGCCGTCTTCGCGGCCGATGTCGATGTAACTGAGCACCGTCTTGAATTGACCTTCATCGACACTTGGCCCCATGTCCGTCTGCGGATCGGAACCGGGACCGAGGCGCATCGACTCGGCACGTTTAGCGACGCGTTCGACAAACTCGTCGGCAACTTCATCGATAACAACCGCGCGACTCGTTGCGGTGCAACGTTGACCGGAAGATCCAAACGCGCCCTGTGCGGTCGATTCAACCGCGAGGTCCATGTCGGCGTCTTCGAGAATCACGACCGGATTCTTTCCGCCCATCTCGCACTGGACTTTCGCGCCTCGTCGCGAGGCTTGTTCGTAAAGTCGAATGCCGACGCCATTCGATCCCGTGAACGAGATTGCTTTCACGGCGGGATGGTTGATGATTTCGTCGCCGGCTTCGGAGCCCGATCCGATTACGAGATTCAACACGCCCGGCGGTATTCCTGCTGCTTCGAAGATCTCGGTAATCCGAACGGCAGTCGCGGGCGTGATCGACGCCGGCTTGAAGACGACGGTGTTACCGGCGACAAGCGCGGGTGCGATTTTCCAAACCGGAATCGCGACCGGAAAATTCCACGGCGTCACACAAGCCACGACGCCTAGCGGCTGTTTGATCGTGTAAGCGAAGTTCAACGGCAACTCAGACGGGATCGTCTCGCCGTTCATGCGTCGCGACTCGCCGGCACAAAACTCGGCGACGTTGATCGAGCGTTGCAACTCACCACGCGACTCAGCAATTGTCTTTCCCTCTTCGTGCGTCAGAAGTTGAGCCAGCTCTTCTTTGTTCTCTTCCATCAGACGAGCGGCTTTGCCGACGATACGACCGCGAGCCGGCGCGGGTGTCGAGCGCCAGGCACGAAACGCCTCAGCCGCAGCTTCGACCGCGGAGCGCGCTTCCTCGCGGGTCCCCTGGCGAATCGTTCCGATGACGTCGTCGATGTTTGCCGGGTTGATGTTTGGAGCCGTGCGGCTGGATGCGGATTCCGTCCATTTGCCGCCGATAAAATTGCGGTAGGTATTCATAAGAGTGCTGGAATATATCATGTGCTATAACACTTTGCATGACTTTGGGACCTCAGAGTATTCCTGAGCTTTTACGGCAGCGGGCAGCAGCGGCGCCCGACAAGATCTTCCTGCTTTCCGAAGCAGATAAACGGCAGTTCACCTACGGCGAATTCGAGACAGTCGTGAAGCGCGTTGCGGGAATGCTGTGGGCTAGCGGCGTTCGCAAAGGCGAGGTGGTTAGCCTGTTGCTGCCGAATAGTGTCGAGTATGTCGTTGCGTACTTCGCTTGTTGGCACATTGGAGCACTGGCTGGTCCGATCAACTCGCTGCTCAAGTCGCAGGAGATCGCTTACGTGATCTCCGACTCGGAATCGAAACTCTTACTGGTCGCGTCGGAGTTTGTCGATCGAATCGAAAACAAGAACTTCATTGTTTTCGATGACGTGGAAAAAGTTGAAGCGGAAGCAATCGACGGAACACAAATCAACGCCGATGACGAAGCCATCATCATCTACACCTCAGGCACAACGGGTAAACCAAAAGGCTGTCTGCTCACACACGGCAACGTGATCGCCAACGCGCGACAGATCAGCAGTTGGCTCGGCTTCACTGAAAACGATCGCCTGTTGTCGATGATGCCGTTGTTCCACATGAATGCCGTCTCGGTAACGACGATGTCGGCACTGTACGCCGGCGGCTCGACTGTCGTGAGCCCGAAGTTCACCGCGTCGCGCTTCTGGCAGATCATCTCCGACTATCAGATCACTTCATTCGGATCCGTCGCGACGATGCTGTCGATGTTGTTGAGCACGTATCCTGACGGCGTTCCTGCGGGACTCAACACGCGGCAACTTCGTTTCGCAATGTGCGGCTCGGCGCCCGTGCCCGCAGAGGTGATGAAACGATTTGAAGAGACGTTCAACTGTCTCGTCGTCGAAGGTTACGGTTTGTCGGAATCGACCTGCAGGTCGACGTTCAATCCGCCCGACCAGCGTCGCCGGCCCGGTTCGTGCGGTTTACCAATCGGCAACGAAATGCGCGTCGTCGACGAAGAGGATCGCGACGTTCCGGACGGCTCACTCGGCGAGATCGTGCTGCGCGGCGAGAACATCCTGAAGGGTTACTACAAAAATCCCGACGCCACCGCCACCGCGTTTCGCAACGGCTGGTTTCACACCGGCGACATCGGATATCGCGACGCAGACGGGTTCTACTACATCGTCGATCGCAAATCCGACATGATCATCCGCGGCGGCGAGAACATTTACCCGCGCGAGATCGATGAAGTGCTCTATCAACATCCTAATGTTGCGGCTGCGGCAGCCGTCGGCGTGCCCGACGATCTTTACGGTGAGGAAGTCGCCGCCGTTATCGTCCTGAAAGACAGCGCGAAAGTTTCGGAGCAGGATGTGATTGATTTCTGTAAAGCGCGGCTCGCGGATTACAAGTGCCCGAAGACGGTGCACTTCGTGCACGACATTCCGAAAGGTCCCACCGGGAAGTTGTTGAAACGCGAATTGGTGCGGATGTTGAAAGGGAACTAGCTCGTGCCGCCCTCGAGTTTTGGCATTTGCGGTGAGACGTCGGTTCGCTTCACCCGATCGATAACCCACGCGCCAACCAGCCACAGAGCGCAGATCCCGATCATGATCGGCGAAAACCACTTGCCGTAGAGACCGTCGGGCGAAAACTTTTCCGTCGCGATGTGCAGCGCCTCGCTGTTTGGCAGCAACTCCGCTTCGGTAAACTCGTGGAAAGAATAGATCGCGACCTGGACCATGAAGAGCAGCAGGAAAATGCTCGTCACCTGGAAGAACCGTTTCAAATTCAGCAGATGACCAAACTTGGCCCAGCCAATCGCAAACGCCACCGCCGCGGCCAGTCCGAGCAGGGCGCCCTGAATGAGGTACGGATCCTTCACCTGCATCAGCAGTAGCGCCGTTTCCATTCCCTCGCGCGTAATCATCAGGAACGTAAAAAT
The DNA here is from genome assembly GCA_025923035.1 of Pyrinomonadaceae bacterium. Classification (GTDB taxonomy): domain Bacteria; phylum Acidobacteriota; class Blastocatellia; order Pyrinomonadales; family Pyrinomonadaceae; genus PSRF01. The sequence continues at coordinate 11,663 of JAICGQ010000037.1, forward strand.
GACGACGCCGAACACGGCCGCAACGCGCGAGCTCTTCGACGAGACTTCACTCAATCTCTCACGCATGCGCTCCTGAATCTTCGGACCCGAGCGCCACATATGAATCACGAGCGTGCCGACCATCACCACTGCTATCGCGCCCAGGACTGCCTCGCGCAATGCTTCATTGGCAAAGAAAGTGCTGATGTAACCGCCAATAAACTCACCAAATATGCTCTGCACGACGGCGTCGTCAACGCCCTTGTTCAGAACGTATGCAAGACCGCCGCTGGCCGCCAAAGCCAGCGCGATCGCCACGTAAACGGAGGCATTCAGCCACTGTTGTCCTGACTTTCGCAGGTAGGCCAGAATAACGGCGACAAGGAGGAACGACTCGAAGCCTTCGCGGAGAACGATGATGAATGAGTTCAACATGAGCGGCAGTATAGTCTAGTTGAAAACAGTTTTCAATTTCATTCGAGCAGGATCGGAAGCAACAGGCGCTGGCTGCATTTAGACCAGGGGTTAATGAGAAGAGGTGGGAAGAATCGCGAGGTCCGCGCGCAACGCACCGATCTGTGTCATCGCAGCAAAACGCAAAGGCAAGCGACGCCGATCGTCACTGACCCACAGCCGCAACTGATACTTATCAGGTTCGGGATCGTCGGTCGTAATCGATAACGCAATCGCCGGCACGACGCGCTGACCGAGTCCAATCTGTTCGCGTTTGAGCGCCGTCACGTAAACCGTCTTGGGTTTGTTCTCAACCAGCACCGATATTCCGTTCCGTTTGCCGATGCCGAGACTGAACGTCCGCAACGCGTAGAAGAACGAAAGATAGTCGTGTGTGCCAACGGGTACCTCGATTCGCGCCCCGCCGTCGATGCTTACGCTTCCGGACTCCTGATTCGTCGTGAGTGTTTGATTCAAACGGCGTTTGCCTTCGACGAGATTCAACACCGTTCGATACGGCAGCAGGCCCTTTGGTTCAACGTAAGAATCGATCTGGTCGCGCGCGACAAACACCTTCGCCGCAGCGTTGGTTGTTTGCGCGGTTACCGTCAGAAAAATCCCATCACGATCGAAGTACTTCGAACGTCCCTTTACCTGGAAAGTAGCATTGCCCATCGCTGTAGTGCTGGTTCCCACAAACACCTGATAGTTGAGTTGTTCGTTTAGTGGAAAAGGCCATTCGCCGTCGACGACCGGAGTCGGGGTCGGATTCGCGACCGCCGCGGGATTAGGTTGGACCGTCGGCTCGGGAGTCGGCGCCGGAGCCGCCGGCGGAGTGATCTCCGAGCTTGCCAGTTCTGCGCGCAAGTCACCGGAGTTCACGCGTCCGGTGAACAACACCGGCACGTGGCGTTCGTCAACACTGAAATAGATCTTCACGTTCTTGAAACGCGAGTTGGCTTTGACGCGCGTCACAATCGTCTCGAACGAGCCAAGATTTGTTCTGACTGTTTGCCGTCCGACGACTTCCAACTCGACGTTGTAATCCACTCCTTCACTGCGAACCGTCACGTCGTACTTCGCGCCGTCGGCAAGCGGCAGCGCGCGAGCGCGGTAGAACGCGGATAGCAGATCGAACGTGCCCCCGAGTGCGCTCATCTTTGGCGGTATGGCTTCGGTGCCGGCGGGCTGCGTGAAGTCGTGGCTCGCTTCGGCCGACGTCATCGCGTCGCGCGCGGTTTCCTGTGTGCGAAAGGGAAGTCCCGTTTCCGGATCGATGTACGTGGTGTAATCGTTGTTGATGGAGAACAGCGCGACATTGACGACGCCCGTCGTCTCCAGATGCGCGCGAAGTTGGATCGCGTCACGGCCGTAAAAGGTCCCGCGAGTGACGATTTCAAACTCTGCATGCGCCGCCGTAGGGAAGGCTGAATACGAGATGTTGTAGGTCAGTTTTTCGCCAACCTTGTACGGCGCCTGCGAGATCGAATGCGCACCGTTTTGGGCAGCGACAGGAAAAACGAACGCGAGGATCAGGACTATAAATGTTGAAATTAGCGGGGGTTTCAAGCTGAGATTCACCGTCGCATAATAGTTTTAAATCAAAACTTGGGCAAACCTTAAAAGGATTGCCGATTGGCGATTGCCAATTGCCGATTTGGAAAGCACTGAGATTTAGGTTCAAAGTGTGGGCTAAGGAGGCTTCAAGATCGGCAACCGGCAATCGGCATCGGCAATGCTTTACTACACGCTGGGTTCGATTATCGGTTCCCTTCGATTTCCTTCGCCCTGGAACCCACAGCCTCGTCGATTTTCGCGAAACCCTCGCGCCGGAGGATCTCGACCAATCCTTCATTGATCTGCCGCACGATGCTCGGTCCTTTATAGATAAAGCCCGTGTACACCTGAATCAGACTCGCGCCGGCGCAGATCTTTTCCCACGCATCTTCGGCTGTAAAGATACCGCCGACGCCGATTAGCGGAATTCGTCCGCCGGTCAGCCGGTAAAGCGCAGCAATCATCTGCGTGGCTCGCGTCGTGAGTGGTTTGCCGCTCAGCCCTCCCGCGCCACACGCTTCGACACGGCTCTTATCAGTCCGCAGGTGATCACGGCTGATCGTGGTGTTGGTCGCGATGATGCCGTCGATCTGTAAGCGTTCGATCACCTCCACGATCATCTCGAGGTCGCGACGTTCGAGGTCCGGAGAAATTTTGACGAGCAGGGGAACGGGCGTTAATCGGCCATGACGTTTCTGCAACGCACGATTCCGGGTTTGCAGCTCGACGAGCAGCGACGTGAGTTGCTCCGACTGTTGCAACTCTCGGAGTTGCGGCGTGTTTGGCGAGCTGACATTGATCGCCACGTAGTCGGCGAACTTGTAAACCAGTTCGAAACTACCGAGATAATCCGCGGTCGCTTCTTCGAGTGGCGTGATTTTGCTCTTCCCGATACTGATACCGAGCACGCAATCCGGTCGACGATGTTCAACGCGCTTCACAAAAGCTGCGGCGCCGCTGTTGTTAAAGCCGGCGCGATTGATCAGCGCCTGATCCGCGGCCAGTCGAAACATGCGCGGCTTCGGATTGCCGGGCTGCGCGTGAAGAGTAAGCGTTCCTGCCTCGATGAACCCGAAACCCAACGCGGCGAGAGATTCAAGCGCGACGCCGTCTTTGTCGAAGCCGGCAGCGAGTCCCACCGGATTCCGGAAACGCAGATTGAACAAATCTGTGTTTAGCATCGGTGATTCGAAGGGACGCTCCACGAATTTACAAAAAAGCGGAAGTGAATGAAGCGCCAATTCGTGGGCAGTCTCGGGCGGCAGTCGAAACAGGATGGGACGCACGAGCGAGCGGTAGACCATGTGTGTACTTTACCTCAACTTGTCACCTCAAACGCTTCTTGTTAGTATCCGCGGAAATGGATTTCATCGAGAAGGCTCGCATCATGGACGGTCCGCGTATCAACCGTGCGCTTGCCCGTCTGTCTTCCGAGATCGTTGAAGAGAACCACGGCGCGGGTGATCTTTTCCTCGTCGGAATTCGCCGTCGCGGCGTGCCGCTTGCCGAACGAATCGCGGCGAAGATCGCCGATCTCGAAGGCGCGCCACCGCCGGTTGGCGTGCTCGACATCACGCTTTATCGCGACGACCTCTCGACCGTGGGCGCCAAGCCCGTAGTCAACCGAACAGATCTTCCCGGCGATATCGAGAACCAGAACATCGTGCTGATTGACGATGTCCTTTATACAGGCCGCACGATTCGCGCGGCGCTCGATCAGTTGATCGACTTCGGACGTCCGCGCCGCGTCCAACTCGCGGTGCTGATCGACCGCGGCAAGGAACATCGCGAGTTGCCGATTCAGGCCGATTACATCGGAAAACTCGTGCCGACGAAGAAGAGCGAGATCATCAAGGTGATGCTAAATGAATTCGACGAGGAAGAAGGCGTGGTAATCGTCGAGCGACCGTCCGAGACGGCACCGTCGGAGACGGCGTAATCGAAGCGGCCAACGGGCCGCTTTTTTTATGACTAAATGACGAGCACAACCTTTAATCGCAAACATCTCCTGGGCATTCGCGAACTCGACGCCGACGAGATCACGCATTTGCTCGATACCGCCGAGACTTTCCGAGACGTCTCGAAACGCGAGATCAAAAAAGTCCCGGCGCTCCGCGGGCGCACCGTCATCAATCTCTTCTTCGAAGCATCGACGCGCACGCGAACGTCATTCGAAATCGCCGCCAAACGCTTGTCGGCCGACGCCGTAAACGTCAGCATCTCGACTTCCAGCGTCACTAAAGGCGAGACTTTGCTCGACACTGCGCGCAACCTGGAAGCGATGGCGCCCGATTGCATCGTCATTCGTCATTCGATGGCGGGCGCGCCGCAGCACCTGGCGCGCATGTGCTCGGCGCCGATCGTGAACGCCGGCGACGGTTCGCACGAACACCCAACGCAAGCGCTGCTCGACGCGTTGACCATTCGCGAATACAAAGGAAAGATCAAGGGTCTGAAAGTCGCGATCATCGGCGACATTCTGCATTCACGCGTCGCGCGTTCGAATGTTTACTTACTGACGAAGCTCGGCGCGAACGTCAGCGTCGGTGGTCCAGGCACGCTGGTGCCAAACGAATTCGGCGATCTGGTCGACAGCGGACTGCGTGTCGAAAGGCATTTCGAAGACGCGATTGACGGAGCCGACGTCGTGATGATCCTGAGAATTCAACGAGAACGACAGGACGCGGCGTTCTTTCCCTCGATGCGCGAGTACGCTGTTCACTACGGTCTGCAGCCGCGACATCTCAAGCGCGCAGCGCCGGACGTGATCGTCATGCATCCCGGTCCGATGAATCGCGGCGTCGAGATTTCATCGGAGATCGCCGACGGCAGTCAGTCGCTTATTCTGGATCAGGTGACAAACGGTGTCGCCGTGCGGATGGCGGTGCTTTATCTGCTCGCCGGCGGCAATTTTGAAAAAGAAGAAGAAGTTCCTCCCGTGAAAAAACCGAAACGAGAACGCAAGGCTCCCCAGCAATGAAACTTTTGATTGCGAATGGCTACGTGATCGATCCGGCACAGCAGGTGAACGCCGGACGCAATGTTTTAATCGAAGACGGGCGTGTCGTCGGTTTGCTCGACAGGTCGGAAGCTGCGCCCGAAGACGCACACGTGCTCGACGCCACCGGGCTGATCGTCGCGCCGGGCTTTATCGACTTGCACACGCATCTGCGCGAACCGGGTCAGGAGTACAAAGAGACTGTGGCTACCGGAGCGTCGGCAGCAGTGGCCGGCGGTTGGACCAGCGTTTGTGCGATGCCGAACACAGATCCGATCAACGACAATCCCGCAGTCACGCGTTTCATCATCGAACAAGGGCAGGCAGCAAATCTCGCAAACGTTTTTCCCATCGGCGCCGTCACCAAAGGCAGCGGCGGTAAAGAGCTGGCCGAAATGGGCGAGATGAAAAACGCCGGCATAGTCGCAGTTTCAGACGACGGACGTCCGGTCCCGACCTCGGGAATGATGCGTCGCGCCATGGAATACGCGCGCGGGTTCGATCTGACCGTCGTCGATCACTGCCAGGACCACTCGCTGAGCGCTGGCGGCGTGATGCACGAAGGACGCTGGTCGCTGATTCTCGGTTTGAAAGGAATGCCGGCGGCTGCGGAAGACGTCGACGTTGTGCGCGATTGCGTTCTCGCAAAACTCACCGGCGCAAAAGTCCACATCGCGCACGTCTCAACGCGCGGCGCGCTCGAGGCAGTGCGACAGGCGAAGAACGAAGGTTTACTGGTGACGTGTGAAGTGACGCCACATCACTGGACGCTCACGGACGAAGCCGTGGCGGAATACGATACAAACACAAAAATGAGCCCGCCTTTGCGCAGCCGTGAACATCTCGATGCCGTACTCGCAGCCATGAAAGACGGCACGATCGACGCGATCGCCACCGATCACGCTCCTCATCACGCCGACGAAAAGGCACTCGAATTTGACCAGGCCCCGTTTGGCATCACCGGTCTGGAAACAGCGGTTGGCCTCGCTTTTGACCTGGTTCACAATGGACTCATCGATCTCGAACGCGTCGTGCAGATGTGTTCGACGAACCCGGCGCGGATATTTGATCTCGCAGACCGCGGATCACTGAAAGCCAACGCTCATGCGGACGTGACCATTCTCGATCCGCAACTGGAATGGGTGTTTGACGTGAACCGTTCCAAGTCGAAAAGCCGGAACACGCCTTTTCACGGGCGCTCGATGCACGGCGCTGCCGTGGCGACGATCGTCGGCGGGCGGCTGGTTTATCTGCACCCCGACTACAGCCGAATCAATGAACTCAAGCAGCGTGGCGCATCGGTCTAGCTCTGAACCAATTCTGTAGACTTCCGAGATAACGGCAGCACATCTTAACCGGAATATTTGCCGCCCCTAAGCAGTAAAAAGATTGCGTATCGGGTGGCCTCGCCCTAAAATGCTTCGGATCAAGATCCCGGTAGCATTTAGACGCAAAAGTTCAGGTCGTTCCGTCTTTGTTCACGCCCCACACGTAGCAGAGCCGTTTTAGATTTTCGAGTTTTAAAACGCAATAAGTTTCAGAGCCCACGGTCCAAAGAACCAAAACGGAGGTCACGATGAAGAGTAAGCTTTGCAGTCTTACCTGTATGGCCGCCCTCGTCACTCTGGTGTTCCCACCTGTGTGTTTCGCTGACAAGAGCGCCTCCAGGATGCTCAAGGCGCAAGAGCGCTATACATTGTCTCTGGAGTTGGAGTTTACCAAGAAGGAACAGAATCCGCTGGAACATGCCATTTCCGTTCTCTTTGATGTCGGTCCGAATGGATACGCGACCGGCTTCCTCGTAGGGAACGGACTGGTGATGACGGCGTATCACGTGATCTCCGGTAACCTCAGCACCACCAAGAAGGTCATGCTGGGTTTTAAGGCGAGCGACGAGCTTAGCGTCAAGGTCTTCGTCGACGGCTGTCGGGCTAAAGTAATCAGGGTCGATAAGGAAGCAGATCTCGCGTTACTCGAGATGTGCCGCAACTCGAAAAACGCGAAGGCACCGAAATTCCAAACCGCGCCGAACAAGGACGACAAACTGTTTCTGATCGCACGGCCGCACGGCGACAAAGTGGTCAGTCACGGAAGTTTTTACGGCAACTACAAACTTGGGGACCAGGAGTATTGGTCGGTCAAGATCGATAGCCGCGACGGATTTTCGGGAAGCCCGGTTTACAACTCGAACGCGGAAGTGGTCGGCGTGTTTAGTGGCTACGACTGGTCGCAAAAACTCGCGTTGATAAGTCCGAGCACGCGCGCGCAGAAGTTGCTGGAAGATTACCAGGCAAGCAATCCGTGACCCCGGATCATTGTGAATGAGATTTGAGCGAGCGTTTGAGATGCTCGCGATGGATTTCTCTGACCCAGTAAAGTTCCGGCGCCTGGGCGCCGACGAGTTTGCGTCCGGCGATCTGGGTGCAGACGATCAGGTAGTTTGTGAACTGGTTTGCCGCCACCCGCCAACGCGGCAACGCAACGTGCTCGAAGTTATAGTTTGCTTCGAGTCGTACCTTTAACCTCTCCTTCGAAGACCAGCGCTTCATCGAACTCTGTGCGCCGTGATGCAAGAGAACGGCGTCAGGCACAAACATTAGCTTCCAACCTGCTTTCGTGATCCGCCAACACCATTCCGTGTCTTCGGAGTACATGTGAAAGCGTTCGTTGAAGCCGCCGACTTGATCGATCATTTCGCGGCGCGCGAGCATTGCGGCGCCACTGAGCATTGGCACTGAGCGCAGTCGATCGTGGTCCCAATGACGGCCCAGCAGCAGCTCGCCGCGAAGACGGTGCGGCAGCAGGTGGTAAAGCTTTAGTTGCGATAACACCGTGTGCCAAACACGCGGCGGATTGAAGAATGCGCTGATCTGCAACGATCCGTCCGAGTTCAGTATCTTCGGCCCGCAGACGCCGATCGTTTCATCGGATTTGATGGTGCGCATCAGTGTGTCGATCGTTCCCGGGCGCACTTCCGTGTCGAGATTCAGAAGGAAAACGAACGGCGACTTGGTTAGCTCGAACGCCTGGTTGTTGGCGGCGCCGAAGCCGCGGTTTTCGGAGTTTTCGACGAGACGAAATTGCTCCCTGTTGAGGAGTGGCGCGAGTGACGGGCTGGCGCGCAACTGTTCCAGGCTGTCGTCTGCGGAGGCGTTGTCGACCACTACGATTTCGTAGGTGGTGGTTGGTTGGGAACTGGCGATCGTTTCGACGCAGCGACGCAAGAGCTCGCCGCCGTTCCAGTTGACGATGATTATCGACAATTCAGGAGACAAGATCTTTGGCGGCGCTCCTAAAGCCGTTTCCGTATTCGTGATAACGCCAGGTTAAAAGCTCCCGCAAGATCGTCGGAACGCGGTTTAGCCGGCGCTGCGGCAGATTGGCGCGTGCGTCGAGATGGCGCGCGTAGTCACCGGCGAAAGCGAGGGCTTTGCGGCAGTCGAACTCGTTTCGGTGGTCCAGGAGGCGTTGCTCGAGTGTTTCGAGGATCGAGTGTAGTTCACTGAGTGGATTGGATCGCTTGAGCGCTTCGATTGTCGTTGGTTTCGCTGGTTCCGGGCGACGCGCCGGAGCGCCGATCTGCTGGCGATTGTGTTGCCGATACTTGATCAGTGTGTCGTCGAGCGCGACGACGTCTGCGACAGATGCGACTGTCAGTGCGATCCAACCGTCGTGAATCATCTGTATGTTAGTCGGGATTGGCAGAGCTAGTGTTTTATATTCGGAGCGGAACGCCATGGTCGCGCCGGTGACAGTCCAGCCGGTTATCAACACGTCCAGTGCACGATCCTGGATCAGCTTTCGTTTGTGCATGTCGAATCCGACTTCGTCCCACATGCGACGGTTCAATGTATTCAGCTTTTCGTCAACGATCTCCGCGTCCGAGAACACCAATCCCGCCC
>JAICGQ010000038.1 GCA_025923035.1 Pyrinomonadaceae bacterium
CGCTATGACGAAGCGAAGAAAGCTTACGAGGAAGCGCTGCGCATCACGACGAGCGCCACGAACCTCTCACAGGAACTGAAAGACAACACGGCGCTGTTTCATCATTACAACCTCGCGCGCGTTGCGATTGGCAAGAAAGATTTCGCAACTGCCAGATCAGAAACCGAAGCTTACAAGCGCGGCGCCGAGGCAGCGAAGAACCAGAACCAGATCAAACAGGTCCACGAGCTCGCCGGGATGACGGCGCTGGCGGAGAAGAACTACGACCTCGCGATTGCCGAGCTACTCCAGTCGAACCAGCAGAACCCGGCGAATCTGTACCTGTTGGGCGAGGCGTACCAGGGCAAAGGTGACGCTGCGAAAGCAAAAGAGTCGTTCACGAAGGCAGCGACTTTCAACTCGTTACCGCAACTGAACTATGCGTTTGTTCGGACGAAGGCGAACAACAGATTACACGGATCGTGATCCGTGTAACCTGTGTTCTCGTGGTTAGTTCAACAAGGTGAAGCCAAGGATTCCCTGGAGGATGGTTCCCAGGATACTGTAGCCGCCGTTCGAGTAATTACCGTAACGCGAGCGGCTGTAGTAACCGTCTTCGTATCCGCGCCGGAATCCTTCGCGGAAGTAGTACTGGTACTCGCTTAGATCGACGTAGTAGCCGTCGTATCCATAGCTCGCGTCCTGATAGCCGTAGGCCTCCTGAGGGTTGTAACCCCAACCGTCCTGCCTGTCGGCCTGGCCGGCCATGAAGCCTTCGCGATAACCGTCGTTAATCGCGCGTTGCAACATTTGCGAGCCGTACTGGTTGGTGTAGTAGTAGCCGCCGCCGCGTTGATAGCGATAGTTGTACGGGCCGTAGTCGTTGTAGCGCCACTGCTGCAGGCGAAGTTGATCGCGTCGCAGTTGTTCGAGGTAGCGTTGCTGAAAACGCAACTGGTTGATGCGTCGTTGCTGTTCGAGCAGACGCTGACGCTGCGTGAAGATGTTCTGACGCCGTTGCCATTCCTGACGATAGCGTAGTTCACGCTGCTGTTGTTCTGACCGCCAGTCGCGATTGTTGCGCCCGTTGTTGTCGCGGTCGCGATCGAATCGACCATCGTTGCGGTTGCGATCGAATCGACCATCGTTGCGGTCGCGATCGCGATCACGATCCCACGTTCGCTGACGCTGTTGTTCTTGTTGACGTTGGATCTGCTGTTGACGTTGCTGTTGCGAGCGTTGCTCACGCTCTTGTGATTGACGGATCTGATCCTGACGTCGTTGCTCCCAGCGTTGCTGCTGTTCCTGCGAGCGCTGAATCTGTTCCGCACTGCGATTCGGATTTTGTTCCCAGCGCTGTTGTCGTTCCCGCGAGCGCTCGACCTGCTGCTGGCGCTGTTGTTCCCAACGCTGCTGACGTTCGGCGCTGTTCTGTTGTTGTTCCTGACGGCGTTGCTCCGAACGTTGTTGCTGCTGGACCTGTTGTTCGTTGCGGCGCGTTTCCTGTTCGTTACGGCGCGTTTCGCGCTGCTGTTGCCGCTGCTCGCGCGCGGCCTGGTTTTCCTGACTCCGCTCTTCTCCCCGGCCCCGTCTGCCCTGAGCATTAGCGAAATCACTTGCGCCCGCCAGCGTGCCGGCGATCGCAAGAGACAACCCAATCTGTTTTAGATTTCTCACTTCCTTAGTTTCCTTTCAGTACTGACAAACGGAGAGAGGTCGACGCTAAGGTCTTCGGCAATAGGCGTACCATCACGAAAACGCAAGAAAATCGGCAGGATCTGTGTAATTTATCGAGACGATATCGGGGCACGAACTGACGATATGGGTTAAGAATGGGCCACAGATCCGTGCTTTTTCCGACTGGCATGGTCCTTGCCGAGCTTTAGTGCAAACAAAATTGAGGGGGCAAGTATGAATAACCTAAAAGTGTGGCCGCACCTGACGATCATCGCGCTTCTTGTCGCGGTGCTGGCGGGTGTCGGCGTAGCGTGGTGGATGAAACGTGAGCCGGCGGCATCGGCGAAAGAGATGCCGAATGCAGCCCGGATTCAGCGTGTCGACGGCGACGTCGCACTGAGCAACGCGCAGGACACAGCGGCTGAAAACGCGAGTAGTGAACAGTGGATCGCCGCAACTGCAAACCAACCGTTTTCAGTCGGCGACCGCATCTACACGCGCGAAAACTCGCGCGCGAGCCTGGCATTTACCGGACGCAACTTCGCGCGTCTCAATCCAAACACCTCGCTCGACGTGTTAGCGCTTGATCCCCGACGAACACAGCTCGCGTTGCGCGATGGATCGGCCGTGTTTGACGTTGGTTACCTGGACCGTGGCGATCTGTTTGAAGTCGCGACTCCCTACGGAGCCGTCGATTTCGAGCAGCCTGGTCTTTACAACGTCGGCATCGACAACGGGCAGGTCCTGGTTTCCGTGTTGAGCGGACTCGCGCAAGTAGTGGGTCTCGGCGGCAGCGGACAGATCAGTAAAGGCGAAATGCTGACGCTGATCGGACAAACCGCAGCGGACGTCGTGCTGTCACAACTTGACGGGCGCGATGCCGGGTATCTGGTTGACGACTATTACGGCTATCAGTATCCGCAGTATTACGACGGCCGTTACCGCGATTACAACGTTTACCTGAACGATCCTTATTACTTCGATCCGTACCGACGGAACGCCAGTTACCAGTATGTGAACTCATACGTCCCCGGCCTGTATGACCTTGATTACTATGGCGACTGGCAGAACGTGAGCGGCTATGGCTATGCGTGGTCGCCGCGGGTCGACAGTGGCTGGGCGCCGTATCAGGCGGGTTACTGGATGACGGATTATCCGTATGGTCCAACGTGGGTTTCAGCGGAACCGTGGGGCTATGCGCCGTATCACTATGGCCGCTGGGCTTTCGTCAACAATCGCTGGTACTGGGTGCCCGACACGATGAACACTGTGCCGAGTTATTCACCGGCGCTCGTATCGTTCATTCCGTTTGACAATAACCAAATCGGCTGGGTCGCGCTTGGACCAGGCGACACCTACGTGCCTCGTTACTACAACACAGGCTGGCAGCCGTATTACCTGACGAACGACGATCTTTATCAGCGTGTCGTTAATCTCGACGTGCCGGGTGCGGTGATGATCGTGCCGGTCGATGAGTTTGCACGCGGATTCGATTGGCGTCGTGCGCGCCGGGCCGATCGCAACTTGCTTGCGGGAGTAAATCCGGTGCTCGATCCGTTGCTGTACACGCCGCTGCGAAATGCGGTGCTCAATTCAGCGTGGGGTCGTGGCAAGAAGGACATCCCGCCCGGAATCGCGAAGAAGCTGGACGATACGTTCGTGGTGACGAGTATCGAACCTAACGCGCCGAACTTCAGACCTGATCTGCGACGATCGATGCGTGTTGAGACGGTGTCTGATCGAGGCAAAGGTCAGAAGTTCAAGGTGCGGGACGAACGTGGAAACGGCAACGCCGCGCGATCAAACGGACGACCTGCTGAATCGGTTGAACGACAGGCGCAGGCTCCTGTCCAAACGGAGCGAGCGAATCGTGGCCAGGAGAAGAAACAGGCCGCGCAGGCTGATCGTCCGGTGAGACAGCAGGCTCCTGTTCAGCAACAGCAACGGCAGCAGCCTGCCAATCGCGGTCAGGAGAAGAAGGCTGCGCGGACTGATCGTCCGGTGAGACAACCGGCGGCGCCTGTTCAGCAGCAGCAACGACAGCAGCAGCCAAGAGGCGAGCGCGTCTCGCAACCAAGAGCTACGCAACCGACGGCGCAGCCAAGAACCGCGCAACCACAGGCTCAACCAGGAGGTGGGCAACAGAAGGCTGCGCAACCAAAAGCTCCTGATAAGCCGAAAGGTGGACAACCTCAGGGCCAGGGTGCGGCTAAGGGTAAAGGCAAAAAACCATAACTGACATGTGAACACCGACCGGGGAACACGGATCTGACTCTCCGTGTCCCCGTGTCTCCTTGTCCCGTGTCTCCGTGTCTCCGCGTCCCCGTGTCTTAAGATCCGTGTCCCAATTTTCCTTCCTCAACGCACCTCACCTGTGATAAAACTCGCCAGCTTTCCGTTCTCCCCGACTCCCAATAAGCTCAGAAAGGTGGGTTCCCATGCCATCAAACAGACGTGCGTTCCTCAGCGGCGTCGGTGCTGCTACCGTCGCCGCCAGTGTCATCAGCGTCGAGCCGTTACTCCAAACTGAACGCTCCGCAGTGCAAGCTGCGAGCGGATCAAACCAACGGGCAAACCAGTGCGCGAAGCTGCGTCGCGATGCAGCAACCGCCGGACTTCAGACCACGCCACAAAACCTCCAACACCCAGACAATAACGACGAAGAACTCTATCCAGACAAACTCGGCAGCTACTCCAAAGGTCTCCCACACAATAATGACGGCACCGTCGTCGCGAGCGCCTACGCGGCACTCGTTCAGGCAATCAACAGCGGCCGCCCGGCGGACTTCGACGCGGTTCCGCTCGGCGGCACCACGCGTCTGACTAACCCTCAATCGGGATTGGCTTTCGATATGCAAGGACCAGACGGACATGCGTTGGTCCAACCACCCGCGCCCGCGTTTGCGAGCCGTGCACAAGCCGCCGAGATTTCCGAAAACTACTGGATGTCGCTCCTGCGCGACGTTCCTTACGCGCAGTACTCCGGTAATCCGATCGCCAACGCCGCCGCCGCGGATCTCAGCTTGTACGGCGCTGATTTCGGAGGTGGGAAATCCGGAGGTTCTGTAACCACGGCCACACTGTTTCGCGGTCTGACACCCGGCGATCTGATGGGTCCGTATCTTTCGCAGTTCTTCTACCAGGACTGCAACTTCGGCGCGAACAAGATCGAACAGAAGATCACGACCACCTTACCAGGCGTGAACTATATGACTGACTTCGACACCTGGCTCGCAGTGCAACGAGGCGTCACTCAACCGCCCGACGCTTTCGATCCGGTACCTCGTTACATGCGCAACGGCCGCGACATCGGACAGTGGGTGCATATCGACGTGTTATTCCAGGCTTACTTCCAGGCCTTTCTCGTACTGGCCGGCGCCGGCGCGCCGTTTGACGACGGCAATCCTTACACCGGCAGTCCAAACCAGATCGGCTTCGGTACTTTCGGTGGTCCACACATCGCGACTCTGTTGTGTGAAGTTTCGACGCGCGCTTTGAAAGCAGTTTGGTTTCAAAAGTGGTTCGTGCACCGGCGATTGCGCCCGGAAGTTCAGGCAGCGCGAGTTCATCGAACTCTGTTTGACGGCGCGAATTATCCGGTGCATCCGGAGATCCTGAATTCGTTCTCCGACAACAATCGACTGAAGGGATTCATGCCGGCCGGTAACGCGTTGTTGCCGATGGCGTTTCCGGAGGGCTCGCCGACGCATCCGGCCTACGGAGCGGGGCATGCAACCGTGGCCGGCGCGTGCGTAACGATTCTTAAAGCCTGGTTCAAAGAAACTACGCGGCTCGTTGATATCGGTCTGGCGCCCGTGCAGCCGGCGGACGACGGATTAAACCTCGTTCCTTACGCCGGTTCCGATGCGGGCGATCTAACTGTTGGCGGCGAGCTCAATAAGATCGCCTCGAACGTCGCGCTCGGCAGAGACACCGCGGGAGTGCACTGGCGTTCGGATGCGACAGAATCGCTCAAGCTCGGCGAGCAGGTCGCCATCGGCATACTGCAAGACCAGCGAAGTTGCTACAACGAAGTCTTCAACGGTTTCAGCCTGACGAAGTTCGACGGCACGACGATCACTGTTTAGTGCGGATCTCCACAACAGCGACGCCGCCGGGTGCGATTTGAACGGTGAGGTTTTCAGGAGGCAAAGCGTAATCGGTTACCCAATCGGTTGCGCTTTGTATTTGCCCGTTGCGCAAACTGATACTCACATTCACGTACGCGCGGCGATCGACTGTGGCCAGTCCCTGCTGCGGCTTGAACACGCCGTTGTTATTGATCAACGTCACGACCCACGAGTTCGCCGTGCGATTGATCAAGTATTCGACGTCGCCCGAAACCTTCACCGGCGTCGCATCAGCAAAGACATGGGCCAGCAGGTGCGCCGCGAACGGCGTTATTCGTTCATCGATACCAAGCCAGTCAGACAACGACGAAAACACCACGCTTCCCTTCCCGACTTTATTCACCGTCACCAACGGATCGCCGTTCAGCGCTGTGATCAAAGCTGACGCGCCGCGCAACTCCACCTTCTCGTAACGAAACATCTGCCCACTCAGATTCTGCGCATCTTCGCCAGGCGAACCACACCGTGCGCTATCAGCTTCAGCAACTGCATTCGTCAGTCGAATGCCCAGCAACTGAGCGGGCACGCCCTTGATCTGCGCGGCGTTCAGCACGACCGTGCCACCGCTTCTCACGTAGTCAGTAAGCTTCTGTATCCACTCAGGCGACCACTCGATCCGTCCCCCAACCACCACGGCGCGATACGCACTCAACGTCGGCTTCGATCCATCCGTTGCCGTGAGCACATCGAAAATGTCGCCAAACAAACCCGAAACAAACGGCTGCCTGTCTGCAATCGCCGGCTCGCCTTCAACGACGAGCGCCGGATAGTACGCGGCGCCAAACAACTCGCGGAGCGCACGATCGCCGCGATCGATCTGCGAGACTTCAAACGGCCACTGCGGATAATCCGTCATCTCAAACCCGTGCGCCGGGTCGAGCAAGAACGCAATCGGAGTGTACGGCGTGCCTCGATCGGGGCGCTTCTCGGCAAACCGCATGAACTCGTCGGTGATGCGGCCCAACGGATTCAGTTGAAACGGATGCTCGCCTGGTCCAGGTTTGAAAAACTGGTCCTGCCCCTGCTCGAGATAGATGGCCGACGCACCCGACATGTAGTAGAGGAAATAGTTCTTCCGATACCACGAAAGCGACGGTCCCATCGTCGCGCCGTAGCGCGAATGAAAGAAATGGTCCGGCCCGGCGAAGTTTTGCGCGCGTGTGAACGTCGTCGCCGTGTCGCCGAAGTTTGGCGCGTGATAGTAAACAAAAGCTCCGCCAAACTGCCGCACGGCGCCGCGCGTGAAAGCGATGCGCATGCCCGTCATCGGCATCACCGCCGCTGTTTCCATGCCGAGCAGGTTGACGCCCCAGTTTGCCAGCGCATGCGCGAACGAAATGCTCGACGTCGATTGCGCAGGAATTAGCTTGTCCCACATCGGACCGGTCTCGGTGTGAAACGTCGTGCCCCACTTTCGCGCCAGTGCCTGCGAATAAAAATCCTTGTGCGCGTCGAGTAGTTGCCGTCGCGTCATAGACGGCGAGATCTTCAACTCGTCAGGCGCAGAATCCCACACGTAACCGACGCTCTCGCCCGATATCCAGCCAAGAAACTGGTCTCTGAGTTCGCCGGTGAGCAGTTGCCACGCCGCTTTGCCCTCGTCTTCTTTCATCGTGGCGGCGCCGTAGTTGATCAGAATCGCGAACGGAACTTTCGTCTCGCGCAAGTAACGAAGAAACGCGCTTCCCTCTTTCAGGTATTCGGGAACGTTGTTGATGTAAATAACGGGAACGACGAGTTTTGATTGAAACAACGGCACATCGCGCGCGCCTTTATACTTTTTGACGAACTCCTCGATCGGTTCGGCGTTGAACGGGTAAAGCGGCCGCTCTTCTGCGGGCTTGTCCAACATCGGCCAGAACTCTTTCGCGATGTTCCACGGCATCAGGAAGTCGCGTCCCGCAAGTTTCGGACGCAACCACATGTCAGACACGTTCAGTGGCGGATCGCCGTTTAGCAACGAAACGAGTGGTTTGCCGGACCTGGACCACGTGCGCAGGTAACGCTGGGCAGCGAAGTCCGGTTTCTCCCGGTCCTTTGGTATGAAGGCGAAATCGTTGGTGAGTACGAAGCAGTCGACGTGTCTGCGCGCGGTCGTCGCTTTCTCAACGTTGATCGAAAGCCGAGCGGGACCTTTCTTGAGCACGGCCGTGTCGGCGAAGTCCCACGTGAAAGCCCAACCCCAGTACAGACTGATCTCGTCGTTCGGATCGACGAGTCCGCCCTCGCCAAACTCGCGGCGAAAAACCTGCTCGCCGTTCTGCACAATCGTGACCGTGAAGTTCTCTTTCTTCCTGGCCCAATCGGCGTAGCGGACCCACAGCCTGTACGGGCCGGTGCGTGGGACTTCGAGGTCCTGGTAAATCGTCGCCTTCGTCTCATCAGCACTCGCGGCAGCCGAGTTCCATTCACTCTCGCCGCCCTGCGACCATTCCGCCGACACACCTGGACCATTCATTCCCCAACCCGGCGCCTTCTCTCGCGAGAGTTCGAGATAGGATGGATTGAGCATCGGCGCGCCGAGCTTCCCGGTCGTAAACCCGCGCATGTTCTCTGCTTCGTACCAGAGATACTCGCGTGCAGACGGGGAGACGGTGGGACGCGGAGACACGGGGACTGGCGGACGCGGAGACACGGGGACGGTGCGACGCGGGGAAGTGACGCCGTGGAGGGAGGTGTTAACGGCAACACCAACAAACAGTGCAAAGGTACCGCTCAGAATCAGACAAAGCTGTGTTCTGGATTTCAATCGACGCACCTCCTGGTAAACTTGTTGGCCGGACGAATGGTCCAGTAGTCTTTATTCAAGATCATGTTCACCAGTTGGGCCAGGATCCTGTCATACGTACCGTCAAGCTCAGCGGCTTCTGTACGGCTCAGATAACGACAACGCTCAGCGAATTCTATCCATACTCGAGTTTCTTCAGCCTCACCTTCAGAGTCATTCATCTTACTCACAAAATGAGCTGGGTAACGACGTTTACGCCATGCCTCACCAATGTTTGTGCAAACCGAGCGGGAAGAACGACGCATCTGGTCGGTGAGTGAGTACTTCTCTTCAACTGGAAAGGATTTAGACAACTCGAATATCTTCATAGCCGCATCCATGGCGGCCTGATACACGCGCAGTTCCTTGTAACTTCGAATGTTCGACAAGATCGTGAGGACCTCGATTCCTTGTGAGCCTATAAAACCCTTCAGGTGTGTGAGTCACCTGGTCATATTCCCGCTTATCCTTCAAACTCCCTCGCCCTATTGCGTCTCCTCTTGGTTCCCTGCACTCCCCGCGTCTCCGCGTCTCCCCTTCTCCCCGTCTCCCCTTCTCCGCGGCTATCCCAACGCTTCTAAACACTCTCCCAAAGTGCGTTGACGGCAAGTAAACATCGGAGTATCGCGAAGGGTATAAGAGCTGGCCTTGGTTTCCCTGAGCTCCTGGACCAGATCCAGAAAGTCAGACGGATAATCGGTTTCGAAGGCGACGACAAATTCCTGATCGTCGAGACCGAATGAATACGTGGTGTGAAGTTTGACCGAGCGATACTTCGAACCGATACGAATATGCTCGTCCATCATCTCCTGCCGCTTTTCGCCCGGCTGTGAGTACCACTCGCGGGTCTTCACGAACGGATAGACGAAAAGGTATTGCGACTTGCCGGGAATAATGTGCAGCCGGTCTTCGACGTGCTCGGGATTGTCTTTGTCGATGTACATCGAGCGCTTGGTCATGGAAAGAAACGATTGCGTGGGCTCGATGTATTTTGCCATCTCGGTGCGGTTCAATCGCGACGTCATCTGCTGGATTGGTTCCAGTTCGTAACCGATGCGCCAGATCATAAAATCGACGTTGGTCCGCAGGCCGACGGTCGAATAGGAATGGATCAGCAACGAGGAGCGAAACTCGTCGACTGCCTTTACAAACTCCTCGCGGCAACGCTGCTTGTCTGCATCCGAAAGCAACCGCCACTCGGGCCGCGCGTGATAGAAAGTGAAGTTGACGAACTGCCGGGGAAGCTTTGCCTTTTCGACTTCGACTTCAGCCTGATTGGGGGCAAGACGAAGGGAACCGCGAGCGGCATTACCTGGATCCTTATCGCTAATCATTTGCTTTACCTCGAACGAAAGACTGACCTTGGAAAGATGCGGGATGCAAAGTCATTCTGCCCAGTCTGGTGCCCGATTGCAACCGGGGAAGAAAGTCCGGCGCTCGTGCGTCTATAATCGTCGTCAAAAATATGAAAGACACAGCTCAACCCACTCGTCGCTCCTTCTTGCTGCTGGTGCCGCTCGGCATTTTCGCTTCCATCGCAGGCGCTGCTTTTCGTTTTTTGCGGCCCCGGATCTCAGCCGCGACGAACCGCTGGGTCGACGTCGCGCCGGTGAATGAGATTACCGGTTCGCAGCCGGTGAACAGGAAGATCGTGGTGCAGCACATCGCCGGTTGGGCCACCACGACAGAACAGCACAACGTATTCGTGTTGCCTGCAAAAGGAAATCTGGTGCTTTCGCCGGTCTGCCCGCACGAGGGTTGTGAAGTGTTGTGGATCTCGCAGCTCAATCAATTCGCGTGTCCGTGTCATGAAAGTTACTTCGCAGCCGACGGCGCGAGGATTAGTGGTCCAACGCCTCGTGGTCTTGATGCGTTACCAAGCCGCGTGCAGGATGGAAGACTGCAAGTGCATTCCGGCTTGCCGCAGGAGCCCGGTAATCGCGCATGACCCGCAACGCTGATCGCACTGAAATCCACTCCTGGCTCGATACGACGTCCGGCATCGTCTTGATGTTGCTCGGGGTTCAGTTTCTGACCGGGATCCTGCTCGCGTTCTATTACGTTCCTTCTACCTATCACGCGTACGCGACCGTCGAATTTATCGAGAAGACGGTGTCGTCAGGCGCGTGGATCCGATCGCTGCATCACTACGGTTCGCAGTGGTTGTCACTATTTCTCTTCCTGCACGTCATCCGGCTGTTTCTCAACGAAGCTTATGTTCACAGCAACACTCACTGGATCGCGTCCGTGGTGCTGCTGGGTTTGGTGATGGCGGGTGGCGGCACGGGTTATTCGTTGCCGTGGGACGCGCGTGCGTTTTTCAGTACTCGCATTGCGGAAGGGTTGGTGGGCGGGCTTCCGTTTGCCGGTCGTTTGGGGCGGCTGTGGTTGTTGGGTGGGAGTGAGATCTCAACTCTTACACTATCGCGGTTCTTTGCGATGCACGCGTTGGTGATTCCGGGGTTGATCGTCGGAGTAATCGTGTGGCGACGATTGACGTTCATGAACTCGCAACGGAATGCGATCGCCGCCGGATTGATGTTTGTCGCGCTCGCGTTGTGGTGCTTGAAGTTTCATGCTCCGCTTGGTCCAACGACCGCGCAAATGGGCGCAGAGTATGCTCCTCGGCCAGGAGCGCAGTTCCTGTGGTTGTATCAATCGTTGAAATACGTGCCGGGCGGGCTGGCATCGATTGTCGGTCTGGTGCTGCCGGGAATCGCACTTTTGCTGTTGGTTTTTTTGGGAAGGTTGCGGGGCGCCAGATTAATCGGCGGAGTTGTTCTTGGCGGCGGCGCATTGTTGATTATTGTGATGACCACCGCCGCGTATGTTAGTGCATAATGGGGTCACACTATTTCCAAAAACGGAGACCGTCTAAATGAAACTAATCTCGCTTGTACTCTCGTGTGTCGTCATCGTCGTCTTCAGTATCGCGTGCACTGAAACCGCAACGCCGACCAACACCTCGACGCCCCCCACAGCAGGAGCGCCAACCCCAGCCGCGTCGGTTGATGCGTTCGCGGCCGCTCGCACCAACTTCGCCGCCAATTGCGAAGCGTGCCATGGTCCAAACGGCGAAGGTGGACTCGCCAAAGTCGAGAACAAGCAGATTAAAGTCCCATCATTGAAGTCCGATCACGCCAAGAAACACAGTGACGACGAACTTACAAAGATCATCACTTCCGGCGAAGAAGAGATGCCGGGATTCAAAGACAAACTCAACGCCGAGCAAATTGCGGAACTCGTCCGCTACGTTCGCCACCACTTCCAGGGGCAGAACTAGCCACGACTGGCAACGATCCGTATAATCCGTGGCTATTGCAGGCGTAGCTCAGTTGGATAGAGCGTCTGACTTCGAATCAGAAGGTCGCAGGTTCGAGCCCTGCCGCCTGTACCATAAATCGCCCCCCAGTTAGCCGCAGGATCATGCCCAGCAAACTTGCCCTGATCGGAATTCGTTACGACGAGAACTCGTCGTTTACTAAAGGTGCGGCCGACGCGCCGCCGCAGATACGTGCCGCGTTGCGATCTGACGCGTGGAACCTGTTCAGCGAAAACGGAACGGATCTTTCCGACGATTCGATCTTTTTCGACGCCGGCGATATTGAACCAGTCGCCGGCAGCGACATGCCCACGCTGATCGAAAACTCTCTGCACACGCTGATCGCTGACAACCTGTTGCCGATCTCGCTTGGCGGCGATCACTCGATCACCTATCCGATCGTGCGGGCGTTCGCGCGGAAGTATAAAGACCTGAGCATCCTGCACTTCGACGCGCATCCCGATCTTTACGACAACTTTCAGGGGAACCGTAATTCGCACGCGAGTCCATTCGCGCGCATCATGGAACAGAAACTGGTGAAGCGACTCGTGCAGGTCGGCATCCGCACCTTCACCACGCACCAACGCGAGCAGGTGAAGAAATTTGGCGTGGAAGTAGTCGAGATGCACCAGTTGCGCGACAACCTGCAACTGGTGTTCGACTCACCGGTCTACATCTCATTCGACATTGACGCGCTGGATCCCGCCTTCGCGCCTGGCGTCTCGCATCGTGAACCCGGTGGGATGTCCACGCGCCAGGCCATCGACTTGATTCAGCGGATGAAAGGTCAGGTGGTGGGCGCGGACATTGTGGAATTCAATCCACGAATGGATCCGCTGCACATCACGGGAACGGTCTGCGCGAAGTTGTTGAAAGAGATCGCGGCTCGAATGCTCGAGTAACTCAATTGTTTCTTTCCGCAAGCGGAACGTAGTCCCTCGTTTGATGGCCCAGGTAAATCTGCCGCGGGCGCGCGATCTTCTGGTCCTGGTCCTCCAACAACTCGACCCACTGCGCGAGCCAGCCTGAAGTACGCGGAATCGCAAACATCACGGGGAACATGTCCACCGGAAAACGCATCGCCTGGTAGATGATGCCCGAATAGAAATCGACGTTCGGATACAGCCGTCGTTTGACGAAGTAATCGTCTTCCAACGCGATCCGTTCGAGCTCGAGTGCGATGTCCAGCAGCGGATCCTTCCCTGTGACTTCAAACACTTCGTAGGCAACCTGCTTGATTATGCGCGCGCGCGGATCGTAGTTCTTGTAGACGCGGTGGCCAAAGCCCATCAGACGAAACTCGCCTGCTTTCACTCGCTTGATGTAGTCTGGGACCTTTTCAACCGATCCGATCTCTTTCAACATCCGCAGCACCATCTCATTCGCGCCACCGTGTAGTGGTCCATACAACGCGGCTGCGGCGCCTGCGAGCGACGAAAACGGGTCGGTGTGGGCGCTGCCAATGCTGCGCATCGCGTTCGTACTGCAATTCTGTTCGTGGTCTGCGTGCAGGATGTAGAGAACGTTGAGCGCCCGTTCCAACACCGGATTCGGTTGGTACTTGAGCTCCGTCGTCTTGAACATCATGTTGAGGAAGTTGCCTTCGTAACTCAGATCGTTGTCGGGATACGAGTACTGCATGCCGATGCGATGACGAAACGCGAACGCCGCGATCGTCGGCACCTTCGCAATCAACCGGTAGATCTGTTTCCAGCGGCACTCGGAATTGAAAATGTCCTTTGCGTCGGGATAGAACGTGGAGAGCGCGCCGAGCGTAGCTTCAAACATGCCCATCGGATGCGCGTTGTAGTGGAAACCGTCGATCACCTTCTTGATGCTTTCGTTGATGAAGGTGTGAAAGGTGATATTTTTGGTCCACTCTTTGAGCTGCGATTCGTTAGGAAGTTCACCGTTCAGCAGCAGGTAAGCCACTTCGAGATAGGTGCTTTTTTCAGCAAGTTGATCGATAGGATAGCCGCGATATTCGAGTATGCCTTTGTCGCCGTCAATGAACGTGATGCGGCTTTTGCACGAGGCGGTATTCATGAATGCCGGGTCGTAAGTCATCAGGCCGAAATCGTCGTCCGAAACCTTGATCTGGCGCAGATCCATGGCGCGGACCGTGCCGTACTCGATCGGCAATTCATACTGCTTACCGGTTCGATTATCAGTAATGGTGATTGTGTTCTGGCTCATGTGAGGAGATTAACGCCGGGAGAAGGAGTAATCAAATCCGTGTTGTGAGGAACACGGATCGACTGTGGTTCACTTCATTTTTCGCGCTTCTTTGAGCTCTCGTTCGACCTGTTTGCGCGCTTCTTTCGAGTCGTGTTCGTTCAAGCCGAGATCCTGCAACGTCTGACCCAAACTTCTTCCCGACGCGAGGCCGTTCAGAATCGCAACGCGCGTGATGTTCGGATTTCTGCTGCCGAGATTCTGCGAGAGACGCGTCGCTGAAACGTAGTTGCCAAACGTGAGATCAGGGTTCGTAACTAATGCGGCCTGATAGCCGCCGCGCAGATCGTTCGCATTCAATTTTAAAGTTCGGGGGATGCCCGGGTAGTTGCGAAGATCATCGTCGGCGCGACGCAGGTTGTCTTTCGCTTTGCGGGCGCGTTCGAGTCCGGCATCAGAACGCCCGTTCGACTTGTTCGACGCGTTGCTCAAGCCGTCGTCAGAACGTCCCTTCGAGCGGTCCGACGCGTTGCCGAGTCCGCCTCCGCCCGGTGGTCCACCGCCGTGACCGCTGCTGCTGCCGCCGCCTTTGCCACTGCCACCGCCGCCTCCCTTGCCGCCACCCTTGCCCTGCGCGAAAGCGCCGGTCGCCAGGACCACCACGAGCAGGCACAGGAACGCCGCGTAAATCCCTTTGTGAATTAATTTGCTCATGACACGCTCCTTAAAGTGATTTGCACTTCTTGAGGGACAAGAGGAGAGAGCAAATTCAATTTACTACAAGCGGCGGGCAGGAGGCGACCAAAATCCGAAAAGACAATACTAGTGCAATATTGCTTACCGGATGCCGACCAGCTCGACGTCGAATAGAAGCGTGGAATTGGGTGGGATCTTAGGTGGACGGCCCATCTTGCCGTAGGCCAGTTCGCTCGGAATCGTGAACTTCCGCTTGCCGCCGACCTTCATCGTCATCAGGCCTTCGTCCCAACCCTTGATGACCGCGCCGACGCCCAGACGAAAGTCTGCCGGTGGTCTTCCGTTGGTACTGTCAAACGGGGTTCCGTCTTCGAGCGTTCCCGAGTAATGGACCGTCACAGTCTGACCAGGTTTCGGACTCGGACCATCACCGACTTTCAGATCGACATACTTCAGTCCCGAAGCAGTGGTGACTTCAGCTCCCGCCTGAGAGGACTGACGCGTGATGACGTAGACCACCATTGAACCGGCGAACACCAGCACTAACGCAATGGCGCCGATACGAAGATACTGGTTCCGGCCACCGCGCGAAGCCGCGTGTGAGCCTCCCGAAGGAGCGTTTGGATTGCGCGGTCGCTTGCGGGCGCGGTTGATTTTACGATGGCGACTCTGTGGCACGGAGCTTCTTATACAGATATTATGGCGTCTGTTCAAGTGAGGCTTACTGATGCCGATCGTCGCCGTTATCCCTGAACCAAACAGTCCTGTCGAGTTGCGTGAAGTTGCCGAGCCTGATCTCGAGAGCAATTCCGCGTTGCTTGAAGTTGAATTGTCGGAAGTGTGCGGAACCGACGTGCACTTGCAAGCGGGCCGTCTCAACGGCGTGCCGTATCCGCTCGTACCCGGACACGTTTCAGTCGGACGGCTGCAAAAGATACGCGGCGAACTGCTGGACGTCGACGGCAAACAGTTTCGCGAAGGCGATCGGGTTACGTTTCTCGACGTGCATCGCACGTGTAATGCGTGCTGGTATTGTCTCGTCGCAAAGGCGTCGACTCGCTGTCCGCAGCGAAAAGTCTATGGCATCACGTACGGCCTCGCTGACGGGCTGTGCGGTGGTTGGGCCACGCACATTTATCTGAAGCCCGGAACGCGCTGCATCAGTCTCGATGCCACAGCGGAGACTTTCATGGCCGGCGGCTGCGCGCTTCCAACATCGCTTCACGCAGTTGAACGCAGCGACATCCGAATCGGCGACACAGTGCTGGTGCTTGGTTCGGGACCCGTCGGCGTGAACGCGATCGTCATGGCGCACATGCGCGGCGCGTTGCGGGTACTTTGCATCGGCGCACCCGAGGCTCGTCTCGCAGCAGCTAAACAAGCCGGCGCGTCGGCGACGCTGAACATCGAAACACACAACGACAACGAACGCCTGGACTGGGTACGCGAACAAACAGCGGGACGCGGCGCCGACGTGACGATCGAAGCGACCGGAGCGCCGGAAGCCGTCGTGCAGGCAATGCGCTTCACTCGCGATGCCGGGACGGTTGTTGTCGTGGGCCAGTACACCGATCACGGCGAGGCTTCATTCAATCCGCATCTCGATCTGAATAAGAAACATCTCGACGTGCGTGGATGCTGGGGTTCCGACTTCTCTCACTTCTATCGCAGCGCTCAGCTTGCCTCAGCGAAGCCTGAGTTGTGGGCGGGAATGAAACTGGAGTCTTATGACTTGAAGGCCGCTAACGAAGCGCTAGCGGCCGTCGCCGAAGGGCGGGTACTAAAAGCAATAATTAAACCGTGATCACGGCCCGTCGCCGCGTGGACCACCCGGACCGCCTGGACCACCACGCCCACCGCGTCGCCCGCGCATCTCGTGCCGGTCCTTCTGAAACTGTTCCCACTGCTCAGGCGTCAGCACTTCCTGCAAACGCGTATCTGCCTGGCGGCGAATCTCGTTCACTTTCGGTTCCGACTCACGTCGCACGGCACGCAACTGTTCGCGCGTGTCGCCGAATATCTGTTGCACCTTCGTCTTCTGATCAGCGGTCAGATTCAATCGTCGCGACATCTGCTCAAAGCGATCGCGCGGTCGATCGGCGCCTGCCACTCGTCGATAAACGTTGAGTGCGAGGATCCCCGCCGCAAAACCAAGCACGAAGATCACCATTGCCGCAACACGAACTTGCCATCTGTTCTTAGCAGCGTTGTCCATGATTACCTTGCCTCGTCCTCTGCGTCGTAAATAGTGGCGAGCACCTGCTCGTAAGTTAACTGTTCGTCACCTTGATCGAAAATCACTGACTCCGCCGCATCAAGCGATGCTGTTTGCTCGTTCAATGCGGTTGCCGGATCGGGAAATACAAACGTCATTGCTCCGAGAAGAATCGTGGCGACAGCCATCGACGAAACCAGCGCGCTGGCCGACTTCCACAACCGCGCCAAAGCAGGTTGCCGGTCCACCGCTTGCTGTTCTCTCAACGCCGCCATCACCTTCGTATGAAAGAACGGCGACGGATCGATCTTCACCTGCGCGCGTTGCCTCATGACCACAGCGGAAAGCTGTGCCGCCTCGAAAGCCGTTCGGCACGACGCGCAATCGCGCGTGTGCACCTTCACTTCGTCGAGCTCAACCGGCGAAAGGCTCGCAAGTGCCACGCTATCGATGACTTCAATGATGTGACGGTCTTTCATTCGCTCACCTGACCTTTGATGACTCGGTGGCGCTCGCGCCACCTGGGGCTCTACCTTTATAACTCAACAACTTCTCCATCGATTCCCGAATCTTCTTTCGCGCCCGAAAAGCCCTGACCTTCACCTTGGATTCCGACCATCCCGTCGCTTCCGCAACTTCCTTGATCGACGCATTCTCGCCATCGATCATCAACAACGCCTGCTGATCCTCCGGCGATAACGTCCCGAGCAATCGATCCGCGAGATCCGCAGCGACGACGCTGTTCTCCACCGAATCAGTCACCTCGGCGAGTTGCTGGTCCATCCAGCCACTCTCATTGTCACTCAGATCAGAAACAGTCAACTCGGGTCTGCGTTTCGATCCTCTGATCATATTCAAACAAGTGTTGGTGGCGATCCTCGTCAACCAACCTTCCATCGATCCGCGTCCTTCAAAACTCCCGAGTTGCGTGAACGCTTTCAAAAAAACTTCCTGCGCCGCATCTTCCACCTGACTTCGTTCCCGAAAGAACCTGCTGGCAACACTGAAAACTCTTGGACTGAATCGTTTGACTATTTCAGCAAAGGCAGACTCGTCACCTTCCTGCGCTCGTCGCGCCAGGTCGAGTTCGGTGGCCTGTTCAATCCCACTCTCCAGATGCGGTCCTCACCGGAAGACGGCTGGCGGGTTCTCCAATGTGACTGGAACCCGCCAGTTCCGTGGGGGAGACGCTTATTCCTGTCCCCGGCGTGCGCGCCGCTCGCCACGTCGGGCTTCGCGCTGCGCTTTCGCCTGGTCCAACTGGGCTTTCTGCTCAGTCGTCAAAACGGAAAGCATCTCCTGATGGAGCTTGAACCGCTCGCCCATCAGTTTGGCTTCGACGGAAGCCATTTCCGTCAGTTTCTGAGTAGCCAGAGCTTCATTGAACGTACCGCCTTCGCTCGCCTGACGCAACTCCTGCCGTTTGGCATGAAGCTGGTCGCGCAACGGCTTGTTGCTTTGGGCAAAGCTCTCGCGAATCTGTTTCATCTTAGCTTTCTGGTCGTCAGTGAGATTGAGGCCTCGGAAGAACCCGCCAGCGCGCATTCCTCTCATGCCCTTGTGATCTCCTCGGCCGCGGCCACGCCATTCACGTTGACCTTGTTTCTCGCCCTGGCCAGTTCCCTGATTCGGGGTAACCGTTTGGGCGACTGCGATCGAGGCAGCTAAAGCAATGGCGGAGAGAGTTGCGATTGCCAGTGTCTTAAACCGTCCGAGTTTGTTCATTTCAGTTTTCCTGCTCCTATAGTTCCTTAATCAATTCCAGGGGAGTGTCCCGACTGGTAAGACACCTCATTTCTCCTATCGGTTACATGTAACCAATCCGTGACAACCCGTGTCTACCAAAGAGTGAAAAAGATATTAGTAATCGCAATCGTCCTTTTGGCGTCCAATTTCGCTCATGCGCAGGGCCTTATCGAGCTGCAGCAAGCGGAGGTTGAGAAACTTACTAAAAACACGGATTTACTACGCCAACTCTATTCCGAAGGCTTAATCGCACGAATTGAGCTCGAAAAATCCGAGCAGGAATTAACTGCTGCGAAAGCACGAATTGAAGAGACGACGAAAGCCCAGGAGCTCGCCACAAAAGCCCAGGTACTCGCGAAGACTAAAACTCTCGTCAAACCCACATTGGTGCCACTCAGCAAGACGGCCACAGTGATGCGTTCGACCGCCGGAACTTTTGGACTCGCGAATTTAGCCCCGATTCAACAGTTCTTCTCGCAGACGTTCGGAAAGCGGCTCCCAACCAGCACGATCGGTCAAAGTGCTACGCACAACCGTATGGGTTGGGATCACCGAAATGCAGTCGATGTAGGACTGCATCCGGACAGCGCAGAAGGACGCGCGCTGATCGCTTACCTGCAAAATTCCGGTATTCCGTTTCTCGCTTTTCGCGGAGCAATTCCGGGCGTTTCCACAGGACCACATATCCACATTGGCAACCCGTCACACCGTCTCTAGAACGGTGTTTGCCTGTAACCAACTTAGGTCGGAAGGTGTCTGGCTATTGAAGCTAATTGAGGTAGGAACCGAATGTCGACTCAAACTATAAAGAATCAACCCATTGTGACCGGACTTAGCACAGGCGTGAACAGCGCCTGGCTGCGGAAGTACTGGACCAGGTTGCTTGCGGGTAAAAAGAAACTTCTTATCGGCGGTGGAATGATGGCCGCCGCAATGCTCGCCGGCTTCTATTTTTGGGGCAGCGATGCGAGCACTCCGCAATACATGACCGCCCGTGTCGATCGTGGCAACTTGCGTAACACAGTGACCGCAACCGGTGCGCTGCAAGCTGTGACGACCGTTCAGGTCGGCAGCCAGGCGTCAGGAACGATCTCTGCGCTTTACGCCGATTTCAATTCAGTCGTGAAGAAGGGTCAGGTGGTTGCGCAGCTCGATCCATCAACTGCAAAAGCACAAGTTGATCAGGCGCGCGCGAATCTCGAACAGGCACGCGCGAGTTTGGCGAATGCACGCGCGGCCGTGGTGAATTCGCGTGCGGGTGTGAGCGATGCGCAGGCGAGAGGTTTGGCCGCGAGGTCGACAGTTCAAAACAATCAGGCCGGCGTGTCGGGCGCGGAAGCGAACGTTGCCGTGTTGAAGGCACAGCAGGACGACGCGCTCAGTCTGTTGAAACAACAGGAATCATTACTTAAAGCGGGCGTCATCGCGCAGCGCGATTACGACGTTGCGGTGACTGCGTATAAGACCGCGGAAGCGAGATACAACCAGGCGGTTGCGCAGTTGAACCAGGCGAAGCTTGCGGAACAGTCGTCGTCGAGTGCGGGCATCGCGCAATCGCAGGCGGCGATTGAACAGTCGCAGGCGCAGGTTGCGCAATCGACGGCACAGGTACAGCAGGCCGCCGCACAGGTCCAACAAGCCCAGGCTGCACTCAGCATGGCGGAAGTGAATTTGAGTCACACGACGATCGCGTCGCCGATCGACGGCGTTGTGGTTTCGCGCGACGTGAACGTTGGTCA
>JAICGQ010000039.1 GCA_025923035.1 Pyrinomonadaceae bacterium
ATGGCGAGCACTGTGAACGCCGGTTTCGACGGTTTTGCGATCAACTTCGGCACGGGTGGTATCGGCGCGGAGGTTTACGCGAACCGCATCGGTGTTGGACCAATGGGCGGTTGCGTCGATTGCAAGTTTGAAGAGTTTTTCCTGAGCGCGTGGTCGGTCGGCGATCCGGCGATGCTGGTTGATCGTCCCGCGAACTCGAGCGTGCTGCCGCCGTTTGCGTCGTTACCATCGTCGCCGCCGGTGCCGTCGAATCCGCCGTCACCACCCGCGGCGCCGCCGGTGCTTTGCACCAGCGCGCAACTAGGCGACACGGGAAACCCCGATCCAAGCTGCGCCAATAAACGAGTAACGACGACCGGCACTGCGTACACACTCGCGCCGCTCGTGAAAGCAACCAAAGCGTATTACCCGGACGATCCGTCAAACGTCTATCACAGCTACATCAACGACCACCTCAAGTTCCGCATTCACCATGGCGGCACTGTCGCCACGCACGTACATCACCAGCACGCGCACCAGTGGTTGCAATCGCCGAACAGCGACGAGAGCGCGTATCTCGACAGCCAGATGATCAGCCCCGGCGCGAGCTACACGCTGGAGATGACGTTCAACGGCAGCGGCAATCGCAACAAGGTTGTCGGCGACTCGATCTTCCACTGCCACTTCTATCCGCACTTCGCGGCGGGCATGTGGGCCATGTGGCGAACGCACGATACGTTCGAAGAAGGATCGACACTCGATAATAATGGGATGCCGGTGCTCGGCACTCGCGCGCTACCCGATGGGGAAATCAAAACCGGGACACCCACACCCGCGCTTGTTCCCATGCCGACGTTGCCGATGGCTCCGATGCCTTCGCCGGTGTTCATTCAAAACGGACAGATCGTTTTCGGCACTCCGGGCCCGGGCGCCGATCCGACGGGCGCGAACGTTACGTCCAACCCCGGCTTTCCATTCTTCATTCCCGGCGTCGCCGGCATGCGCGCGCCGCATCCGCCGTTTGACTTCGCGCCGGACGGATCAGGGGGGTTCATGGATGGCGGACTGCCGCGTCACGTCGTAACCGGCGGCAGCATCGCTTACGAGAAGCACGATCAGTTTGACTGGAGCAAAGACTTTGCGACGATCAACGCGAAGCAGCTTCCGGAAAACGGCACGAACGTGGAGCAAGTCGCGATCAAGTTCTTCAGCCAGCGCTGCTACGCGTCGTTCCTGCCGGATGGCACTGCCGGTTCGTGTCCGTCAACTCCGGTCGGATCCCCGACGATGACGCAGAACACGCCGCCGACGGGATTCATCGTCAACGGTCTGCCGCTTGGTCCACAGCTCGGCGCTCCGTTTGCCGATCCCGCTGTCGACGATAACGGCAAGCCGATCAACGTCGATCCGGTCACCAACAAGCAGATCGTCCGTCGCTACAAAGCCGCGGCGATTCAGCTCAACGTCAGACTCAACAAGGCCGGCTGGCATTTCCCGCAGCAACGCATCCTGTCGTTGTGGAACGACGTGAAACCGACGCTGCAATTCACGCCCGGTGGTTCCGGACGAGCGCCCGAGCCGCTGTTCTTCCGGGGAAACTCCGGCGACATTGTCGAGTACTGGCACACCAACCTCGTCCCGAATTACTACCTCGTCGACGATTTTCAGGTGCGCACGCCGACCGACGTCATCGGCCAGCATATTCACCTCGTTAAGTTTGACGTCACTTCGTCAGACGGCGCCGGCAACGGTTTCAACTACGAAGACGGTACGTTCAGTCCCGACGAGGTGCGCGAGATACTGCACGCGATCACCAACGGTGGTTCCTGGACCGCGTGTGTCGGCTGTCCGGCGACTACGTTGACGCCGAAAGCGCCGCCCGCCGAGATCTGCGCCGGACCAAATCCGCCTGCTCAGTGTGCGAACGCATGGATGGGCGCGCAAACGACCGTGCAACGCTGGTATCTCGATCCGGTCAACAACAGTCAGAACGTCGATCGCACGCTGCGCACGGTGTTCACCCACGATCACTTTGGTCCATCGACGCACCAGCAGGCGGGTCTCTACGCCGGACTTCTCGTTGAGCCCAGGGATTCGTTGTGGCGAAACGCTGAAGACGGCAGTCCGATGGGCGGAGGCACGATCAGTACGCCGCCTGTTCGTCCTGATGGTGGTCCAACGAGCTGGAAAGCCAACATCATCACGACCAACCCGCAGGATAGCTATCGCGAGTTCATGCTCGAGTTTCAGGATCTGCAACTCGCTTACGACGCAGCGTCGAAAACTGCGCCGAGTCCGGCGAAGAACATCGGCTGGCGTGATCCCAATCACGCGATCAACGCCACGGTTTTTCCGGAGTTCAACGAAGTGCGGCCAAGGCTCGTGAGCACGGGAAACATCTCGCCGATTACAGGCACGCAGTCGGTGAACTACTACAACGAGCCGCTGGCGTTCCGCGTAGGCGCGTCGCAGGATCTGTCCTATGCCTACGACAACGCGTCGGCCAAGATTGCGAACCCGAACTTCGCGCCGGATCCGATCACGCCGCTGATGCGCGCGTATCAAGGCGACAACGTTCAGATCCGCACGCTGGTCGGCGCGCACGTGTTCGCCCATCAGTTCAACCTGATGGGACCAACGTGGTTCGCCGAACCGTCGTGGCAAAACTCCGGTTATCGCAGCAACCAGCCGATGGGACTGTCGGAACACTTTGAACTGATGTTCAAGGTGCCGGGGTCCTCGGCGCCGCTCGCAACATCGAGCGCGGTTCGTAAATGTCCGGACGGGATGTCGAATGGAAACTGCGTCGACTACCTTTACAGTCCAAGTCTTGATGAGAACGGATTAGCGCAGGGATTGTGGGGCATCTTCCGCTCTTACGATCCGAACGTCACCGCGACGCGATTAGCGCCTCTGCCGAACAACCCGATCGGTCCAACCGCGCCCGTTTCTTACTCGACGTGTCCGGCCGGATCGACACCAAGGGTTTTCAACGTTACCGCCGTTACATCTCAAGCAGCGCTTGCCAACCAGCCACAGGCGGCCGGCCAGTTAGTGTTCAACGATCGCGGACCGCAGTCAGGCTGGATCAGCACGCTCAACGGCATCATGTACGTGCGTACCGAAGACCTCAACGCGAACGGTACGCTGAAAGCAGGTGTCCCGATCGAGCCGTTGATACTGCGTGCAAACGCGGGTGATTGCATCGAAGTAAACCTGACCAATGCCATCAACCCAAACTCGCGGATCTTCCAGAAAAACTTCAATTGGCCCTCGCCGTACACCAACAAGTTCAACTCGAAGACGTCCAAGTTCGTTGGTCTGCATCCGCAGCTTCTCAGTTACGACGCTTACACCAGCCAGGGCCAGAACATCGGCTGGAACAGGCAGGGAGGCACGGATCAGGTCGCCGCCTTCGGCAAGACGATCAAGTACACGTGGTACGCAGGCAAGATCGATCGCGCCGCAAACGGCGCGCTGAACTACACGCCCGTGGAATTCGGGGCGCTGAATCTCTTCGGATCGGATCCGATGTTCCAGCATCCGAATGGCCTGTTTGGTCAGATGATCATCGAACCGGCTGGTTCGACGTGGGAGTGCGGCGAAGCCGGAAACTTGAGATCGTGCGATCCGTCCGGTGGACCACCGCCGACGTCTCGCGCGTCTGCGACGGTCACCTTCAGCGGTTCGAGTTTCCGCGAGTTCTCGGTGATGATCAGCGACGCGTTGATTACGTCGTCAACTTCCAGCGCGATCAACTATCGCACTGAACCGAAGAGCCAGCGTTATCTGAACACCGCCAAAGACTTCTCGTGCATGACGTCGAACCTGCTGGTCCAACCGACGAATCCGCCCGTGACGATTGGCGATCCTAAGACGCCGATCTTCACGGCTGGAATTGGCGAAGTGGTGCGGTTCCGCATGACGCATCCGATGGGCACCGGCGACTCGCAGGTCTTCACGATCCACGGTCACCAGTGGCAACGGAATCCTTATCAGAACAACTCGACGATCATCAGTAACAACAATCTTTCGCAATGGCTTGGATCGCGCGATAACCACGGCTCGAGCGATCACTTCGATCTCGTGATCGACAAAGCTGGAGGCCAGTTCGGCAAAGCAGGCGACTATCTTTACACCGCCTATCTGCCGGACCAGGCATTGCTCGGCGCGTGGGGCATTTTCCGAGTTGGCAACGTGCCGCAACCGTCAGCGACGAACGCGGTTTGCTCGAACCCACAGGGAACGGCGCCCTCAGTTGCACCAACCAGCCGTGCCCCGGTCCTGGACTTGAACCAGCGTTTCCGCCGTGCGCCGCTTAACCCGAGCGGCCGGCAGTAGCGGAAAATCCGATACGCGCGACTGAAGAATATCTCACCCTAAGGAGGAAGTTATGGCCGGCAAGACGAAAGCCAAAGGGGGCCCACGCGGCGGCTCCCTGAAAGCCAAGGACAAACCTAACCCTGTTGGCAAAGACGGAAAGGACGATACCTACGGCTACGGCAAGAACGGTAAGAACGGGAAAGACGGTAAGGACGGCAAAGACGGAAAAGACAGTAAAGATAAAAAGGACAAGAAGAGTAAAGGCAAGGACAAAGGAGATCAGTACTGGTCCGACACCGTCGCCATCATCCTCAAACGGGACTGCGCCGAAGCCTTATATGCCGCGCTTGTTGTTGCTCTAGGAACATTGCCCACGCCGAAGAAGAAAAAGAAGGACAAGAAGAAAGACAAGAAGGACAAGGGCAAAGACAAAGGCAAAGATAAGGGCAAAGACAAGGGCAAGGATAAAGGTAAAGATAAGGGCAAAGATAAAGGCAAGGACAAGGGTAAGGACAAAAGCAAGTTTTAGCGAGCACCGGGCGACATAATCTTGATGAAATCCGTGCCATCTGTGTTCTCGGAAGGAGGACACAGATTCACTATCGATCTCGTTGACGAATTCCTCGCTCATCGCACCTACCAACACGCGTTTTGTCTGAAGCTCTTCGGGCTGGTAAAGAACCCGTCAGCGTCGTGGGATGTTCGCCGTTTGGCGACTCTCATGGCCGAACACCAGATCCTCAAGCTTCGGCCGTATAAGCTGGAAGAGTTTGACGGCGTGTTTCGTGAGTTGCGTCTGAAGCGGCCCGGCTTCCACAACCCGATCGCGTCGTCAGTGTTGAAAGAGGGTTACTCGACGACCGAGTTTCGCGCGTTTGTGGTCGAGTTTTTGCGCCGGCTCGCGCGAAATGATCGGGTGCATCAGACCATTCGCGGAACTAAAACCGGCAGCGAGGCAATTCGTGAGTTCATTGACTACTCGCGACGTGACTGTAAGCTCACGCTCGCGCGTTACCTGTTCACGCCTGACGACGTCATGCGCGAAGTGCTGCGGCACTTAACCGTGGCTGAAGGTGTGCGCGACGTCGACGTTTCGCAACCGCATTACATCGACGCCGAGATCAAACACAACCTCGCGCTGTTGCCGGATTATGAAGCGGGCATCCTGCAACGGTTGTGTGCCGGATCGAAGGTCTACTGGGTTTCTGCGAATACAAGTTCGACGATCAATTCGCTGGTTGAGTATCCGTTGTCGACGGTTGTGCTTGTGATCAAGCCGCCGGGTAGTGACATTGAGTTCGAGTTGAAGCGTGCGGGCCGCAGGGGCGGCAACGCGTTGAGCGTCGTCTTCAGACGGAACGGTCGGAACGTTCCTGCGTCGCATCGTTTGGACGGCGGCAGCATGCAGTGGCTGCTGCGGTACGAGGCTCGCAGTGGATCGAAGATGAGTTCGATCTTTCGCCTGGTCCATCGTGTCGACGCACCGCTGCCGGCATACATTGCGCGGAATACGGTTTATGCGATTCCGACGCGCAATGGGAGCGGAAGTGCTCCGGCGTTTAGATACTTCACCGAGCCGCACGTGTTTGGCGAACGACGTTTTAGCGAGATGCGGACGGCAATGAAAGACGCCGTCAAGGTATTTGAACGTGACGAGGGTGAGAACCTGCCGGCCGTAGGTGGTGAGATGGGTTTGACGGCGGAGTTTCTCAGTCACGTTGCGCCGGCGCAGGCGATTCTGTGCGGGACGAGCTCGTTTCGCGTTGATAAGGTTGCGACTTACCTGTCGAGTGATGGCGTGGAGAAGTATTTCCGCGAGTATCAGGAGGTTTCGTATTCGGCGAACGACGCGCGGCGGTTCGCGGATGAGCTCCTCGACGAGGTGTTGGGTGTTTACGTTCCCCCGCCGGTGCGGTTTGAGAGTTACGGGAGTTACGTCGATGCGGCGCTCGCGGTGCCTGCGAATCGCGCGCGAGCGAACCAGAACTTCTTGTCGATGGTGCGGCAGATCGCTGAGTTTTGGGGGACGGTCATGGGGATTCGCGGGCAGTCGCGTGGTGAGTCGTTTGTTGGGCGGAATGTTGGGATCCGAAGTGTTTGGGTTGATGGGCAGTGGCGAGTGAAGTTGATCTTCATGGACCACGATGCGTTGACGCTGCCGGATCACGAAATTGGACACTTCTTCGCGCAGAACGCACTGCCGGGAATGTTGCTCGACGAGCGGCACACGTGGGGCAAAGCGAACCCCGCGTTGTTTCCGACGAGTCTGGTTGGATACTTGATCGGCATCTATCGCATTGACGCTTCGCTGGCAGCGGAGGCGCGATGCATCGCCGAAACCGAGCTGCGGGCGGCGTACAAAAAGACGCAGCAGGCGTTGTTGACGGATCGCAAGCTACAGGCGTTCGTTAGCGATGTGTTTGTGAGCAGGCTGTTGGACTGGGACGAGTTTGTCAGCGGCTTCTTGCGTGGCGATCACCAACGATCCGCGTGGAAAAAACAGATGAAGCAGACGTTCGCCAAGAAAGACTACGAACCCGACGCTTTTGATTATTACTCGGAAGCCGTCGAAAAGTATCGCGGTTTCATCGAACGCAACTCGTTCCTTTATCTGCCATGATCGACGTGTATGAACAGCAGGGAATCGTGTTTCCGATCCGCGTGCTTTCCGATGCTGAGGTTGCCGAGTTCCGGGGGGAGCTGGAGAAGGTGGCGCGGGAGGGGGCGAGAAGGTTGGACCAGTTGCACCTGACGTTTCCCTGGGCGTACCGGTTGGTGAGTCATGAGAAGGTTTTGGATGCGGTGGAGAGTTTGATTGGGCCGGAGATTCTGGTTGATGGGAACCTGGTGTTTTATAAGCCGCCGCATGATGCCGGGTATGCGTCGTGGCATCAGGACAGTGTCTATTCGGGTTGGCATCTGACGCCGTCCGTGTCCGCGTGGATTGCGTTGACCGTGAGTGAACCGGCGAATGGGTGTATGCGAGTTGTACCTGGAACTCACAGGCAGGGAGTGCTCGAACACGACAACGTGCAGGATCCGAATCTGCTGAACAAGCGTGGCGAGCGGCTGCGAATGGACATCGATGAGTCGCAGGCAGTAGATGTGGTTTTAAAGCCGGGTGAGATGTCGTTGCATCACACGAACCTCGTGCACGGATCGAATCCGAATACCTCCGATGGTCCACGCATAGGGTTTATCGTCCGATTTGTGACCAACTTGAGCACGAATCGCAATCGACCGGTGATGCGCGTGCGCGGCAATGCGGATTGCAGTCATCTGCGGTTGATCGAGCCGCCGGATAGATGTAGCGCGTGATTCGGTGATTGAAAGATTTTGGTAGCTGGACGGCGGGTGAGGAAGTGACACTGATCGTTCTTTGAAACAGGATTGTCGCGGATATTGAGGCCGCGAGTGATGCGGTTTCTGCGTAGATCGTCTGTTTGTTCGGGTGTGAGTTCGATGATTTTCGAAAAGCCGGTGGCGGCGTCGTACTGTTCGCACATCAGCAAGTTTGCTCTGATATCCATGGCCTCGAGATAGACGTCCGTATCGATGAGCACGCGGAACTCTCGATTCGATGCCGTACTGCCGATTTCGATTGAAGCGAGGGGCGCGAAGTATTCGCGGTAGTAGTCGATAAGGAAATCCAGGTTCTTTGAATCGGGTGCAATAACGATCTGGGTCTGGCTCAACAGTTGGTCCATGTGGCTGCCGAATAGCACGAGCGACTTTTCGAGATACCAGTGGTTCTCGAGTCGGTTCTGCACGTCAGAGTATTCTGACTCGACCCACACGAGATTTGGCATGGAGCAGTAGCAGTTGAACCGCTCCTGTAACACGTAGTTGTTCATGTCCAGCACGTGTTCGGCGCGACTGTTCAACTCGATGAACGCGTCGAAGACAGTGTTTCTGATGGCGTAAGCAAACGTCGAATTTGCTTTAGTGATGCGACCGACGTGGTGGGAAATTTTGACGGGTTCGTCCTTGTGCAACGCGCCGAGAAAGAGCATGTCCCAATCGCGGGGAAGCTCCTGAACAAACGTCGCAAACTTTTCTTTGAACTGAGGATCGAAAACGACGTCGTCCTCGAAGATCAGGACGCTCGACGCACCGGCGTCGCGCGCTTCGCGCACGACTTGCACATGACTCAGCAGGCAGCCGTACGCACCGGCTGTATGCGTCCAGTCGTGCGGCAGCACGACGTCATTTCCGTCGGTTGCCGAGAAACGACGGACTGGTCCAATGTCCTGATCGGCAAACGCGCGTTGCATTCGTTGCCAGCGTTCTGGTCGTCGATCGAGATTGATGCAGACTTTCAATGGGAATAAAAACATGGATTGCAACGATTTTATTCTCAGTCACGCACAGTTGGCCAATTACGATGAATTAGGGTTCCTGCACTCGATCCCGATTCTCTCGGCCGAAGAAGTGCGCCGATTTCGCGTCGCCGTCGATCAGACGTGCGAGGCGATCGGCGGACGTGTGACGCGACTCGATGGTCCGCATCTTTACTTTCAATGGGCCTGGGAGTTGAGCACTCATCCGCGCGTGCTCGATTGTATGGAGCAACTGATTGGTCCAAACATTCTGCTCAAATCGACTCGTTTATTCTATAAGTTCGGCCGGAGTGCTTCGTTTGTCGGTTGGCACCAGGATGGGATTACGGAGCGCGT
Source organism: Pyrinomonadaceae bacterium (assembly GCA_025923035.1). Lineage (GTDB taxonomy): Bacteria > Acidobacteriota > Blastocatellia > Pyrinomonadales > Pyrinomonadaceae > PSRF01. Next base: position 8,979 of record JAICGQ010000039.1, read on the forward strand.
CGATCAGGCGTTCGTGCCGGCGATCTGGTTGGGATTGACCGAGGCCACGGCTGAGAATGGTTGTCTGCGCGTCGTGCCGCGATCTCATCGACTCGGCCTCGTACCGCATGCCGATCGTCCGAACCCCAACAATCTGACGACGCAGGGTTTGACCGCACAGGTCGACATCGATTCGCCGCACGACATCGTGATGCGCGAAGGCGAGATGAGTTTGCATCATCCGTTGATCCTGCATGCGTCGAACCCGAATGACTCGGCTGAGTCGCGCATCGGATTCTCCGCCACGTACTCAACGCCCGCGCTGACTGCAAGCCGAACCGCGGTTGCCTGGGTACGCGGCCACGGACCAAAAGACTGTTTCACGATCGTTGAGCAGCCGCCGCAACGTTCGTTGGAGGATGCGATTGCGGCGTATCGAGCGGGCAATCATCAGATGCTTTTTGCCGAGTGACGTATGATTCTGAGTGTCGTCATACCAACCTGGAACCGAGCGCATCTGGTGCGTGAGGCGATCGACAGCGCCCTCAATCAGCGGCCTGGAGAAGTGGAAGTAATCGTTGTAGACGATGCGTCAAATGATGGCACGGCAGAATTGGTAACACGGATTTATGGGGATTGGGTCAGGTTGATAAGTTTAAGAAAGCGGTCAGGAGTAGGAGCGGCACGCAATAAAGGTGTTGAATTCGCGCGAGGCCAATTCGTTGCTTTCCTGGATTCCGACGATGTGTGGCTGCCGGGAAAGCTCGACGCTGAGTTGCGCGCGTTCGAGAAGTTTGCGGCTGCGGAAGCGGTTGTATCTGACAGCCAGAACTTCTTCGAACACCAGGCGGATGGTCCAAGCCGCTTCGCGCAAAACGGTCTGCTCGCGGCCACTGGCGGTGAGGTTCGTTGGGCCGGCGAGTGCAGTTGGTTGTGGACCAACAGCATGAACACGGTCCATACATGTTCGCTGACCGTCCGTCGCGAAGCACTGGCGCGAATCGGTCCAAAGCTGTTTGCGGAAGATCTCGACTGTTGTGAAGACTGGGAATTTCAGATGCGCGTTTGTCATCAGTGTCGCGTAGTGGTGCTGCCGAAGATCCTGGCGCATGTGCGGCGCTTCGACGATGGATCGCGCAATGGTCGCGGCATTCCCGGAAGAACGGCAACCAGAGACCAGGAAAGGACTCTGTTACGCGACCGGCTCAGGGTGATGGACCGCGCGACGTGGTTGATAGATCTCGAACCACTTCTGGCCGCAGAGCTCGAACGTTTCCGGCGCGAAACTGAACGCGGATTGAACGGATGATGATCGAAGAAGTTCACATTTGGCGAGGCACACCCGAGCAGCGCTCTCTTCGCGGCCAGGTCCTCAAGGCCACACAATTCGCCTACTTCGACGCGCAATTGGAGCATCCCGATTGGTCCAGTAAATCGGTGCTGGATTTCGGAGGCAACAGGGGAAACATCCTGCACGATCCCGAGTGTGAAATTCGTCAGCAGAATTACTATTGTGTTGACGTGATTCATGAGGCGATTGAAGAAGGCCGCAAGTCGTTTCCCGAGGCGCATTGGTATCACTACGATCGCTACAACTGTTCGTTCAATCCCGACGGCATCGCCCATCTGCCCGTTCCTGATTTTGGACGCAGCTTCGACATCATCCTTGCTTACTCTGTTTTTACGCACACGACGCTCGAAGAGATGCGCGATCTGGTGACGCAACTCGCGACGAAGCTTGCGCCCGGCGGAACGCTGGCGTTTACGTTTATCGATCCGCATTGGCAGGGGAATCTCAAATGGCGACTGGAACGCTTAAATGCGGAAGTGGACTGGGAAAAGTTTTTAGATTGTAGCCGAAACGCGCGCTGGTGCTCGCTGGTGAATAACAAACTGTTTTTCGATAGTAACGGACGGTGGCCCAGGGAGCGTGATTCGTGTATGACGTACCACGTTTTCTACACTGAAGAATTTATACGCGAGCAGTTTCCACACGCGACGATCCGCCCCCCGGTCAATGGCGAGATGCAACACTGCTGCATCGTTCAGGCATGATGCCGTTTCCAGAGAACTCGACGATCGACGTTAGCGACACGCTCGCTCGCGATCTGCTGCGCGCGGCGGAGAGTTTGCCGAAGTACGACAATCGCGAGTTTTACTCGACCGAGTTGCAGGCTTCGGTGTTGGACCACGTGCGCGCCGCTACGCCAGACGGTTTTGATGAACTGATTCGTAAAATCCACGATCGAATCGCGCAGCCGCCCTATTGCGCTCTGATCCGCGGTCTCGGTTTCGATCCGGGCAACAAAGTGTTCGTCGCGGTGAATCGCGCCTTTGGCGAACTGGTTGCTCGCCCGTACGAAAAACCACGCGCTCAACTCGTGCACTACATCCAACCGTCAACAGACATCATGTCATCGCGAGGTGGACACGAAAGCGAGCGACTGCACACCGACACTGCCGACTGGGAGCCGCCCGTTGAGTTGATCTCGATGGTCTGCGTCCGCGCCGATCCCGCAGGCGGCGGCCGTTCGCGAATTCTCGACGTCGACTCGATTCGCAGTGAAGTACACGAGCAACTAGGCAGCGCGACGCTGCAACAGTTGGAATCAGAAATGGTGCCGTGGCAATTGGCGACTTACTGGGGCGGTGGCGTTCAGTGGCGGACGATACTGACTACGTCGAGCGTCTGCTGGCGTCGTTACACGATCGACGCCGCGCTGGATTCCACCGGCGCGAAACTCTCCGACGAGATGCTGCGTTCGCTCGAACGTTTCGAGAACGTCATCTCGACCACGCCGCGCACGCTCGATTTCCTGATGCGCGAAGGCGAACTCTTGTTCTCAGACAACCGGCGCACGATTCACGCGCGCACGCCGATCGCCGCCGGACCGGCTTCCGATCGTTTGATGATTCGCAGTTGGATAAGGACCACGGATTAAAACAATGAAATTTGCACAAGTATGCGATCGGGTGGAAGCACAAAGCGGCGAGATCGATCGCGCCGCACTCGCAGGCACCTGGATCAATTCGAACCTCGACACCAACAGCATCGCTCGCATCGAGATCTCCGACACGAACGGCAACCTTCAACTTCAGGTGTTCGCGATGGGGCCGGATGGCTTGATCGACTGGGGAACAGCGCCCGCGCAAGTGTTTGCCGCCGGACCATCGTCACACGCGGGCGCCGGCTTCACTTGCAATTACGATTTCGGATTTGCGGAAGCGCGGCTCCAGGCAATGATCATGAAAGGCCTGCTCGTGTTGGCCCAATTCCATCTCTTCAAAGACGACAGCGGGCGCTCCGATTACTTCCTGCGCGAGTACTTCGCCGTCAGTCACGACCGTTTCTAACAACATGACACAAGCCGCCTTCAAACAGAACAGCCATTTGAATCCGGAGCTCCACGCCGCGAAGACCGGAAGCATCGAAAAACTTTTCGGCCGCTGGTTGAATACGAACCACGAGACGCGCGGCATCGCTGAATGCACGGTAGAGCGCGACGGGAACGACATAAAGGTCACCATCATCGGCGTTGGTGAAGATGGTCCAATTGCCTGGCCCACCGCGGCGGCGCACGAGCTCGCCAATCTCGAAGAGGAAGCGGGGCAACGCACGGGCGCGCTGATGGCTACGTTCGAGTTCGGATTCATGCGGGCTGAAACGCACATCCGGGTCAACAAAGGCGTGCTCGTGATCGTCCTGTTCGCGACGTTTCTCGACGACAGCGGCCGGTCCAACTACCTAAATCGTGAGTTCTTTTATCGTGGCTGATGGCGTTTTTATCGTCGAAAACCGGGCAGTTTACCTATTTTTCGCTGCAATTGAGTGAAAGCGACTGGAGTAGAAAGTACGTTCTCGACTTCGGCGGAAACATCGGGAACATGCTGCGCGATCCGAGTTCGACGATCGATGAGGAACGATACTGGTGCATCGACGTTGTCGAAGAATCGATCAAGAGCGGGAAGGCGGCGTTTCCGAAAGCGCATTGGATCTTTTACCACCGCTATTGCTTCTTTTTCAATCCGCATGGAGCTCCGCGACTGAAGCTGCCTGAGTTAGACCAGCAGTTTGATTACATCGTCGCTTATTCGGTCTTTACCAACACCTCGCGCGCGGACATGTTCGACCTCGTCTACCAATTGAGGAATCGTTTGAGCGCCGGCGGCGCGCTGGCGTTTACGTTCATCGACCCGCATTACCGCTCGTGGTTGCCGAGTCGATACGACGGCAACAACCTTCGCTGGCGGCTCGAACGCGAGATCTTTCTCGAAAAGGAGAAGGGAAACACGCTCGCGATCGACGTCGATGGCTTGATCGAACGCGCGCACGACGCAACATGGTTTGTGCTGGTCAACGGCGAGGATCTGTACCTCGAAAGCGAAGCAACGAAAACCTATGAGCCCGAGCAACAGCGGACTTATCATACGTTCTATTCAGTTGCTTACATGCAGTCATTGTTTCCCGAAGCGACGATCCTGCCGCCGGTGAACGACGAGATGCAGCATTGCTGCGTGATCAGAAACTGAATTATGGATTTCGTGAGACTCACAGAAGCGCAACGGACCGCCTTCAACGATGACGGCTTTCTCGTGGTCCGCAATGCGCTCGAGGCCGGCACCGTGGCCCAACTCGTCGAGGAATCGGATCGGCTCACCGAAGCGTTCCTGCGCAAACCGGACATTTCCGGCAAGCCGGAATACAACCACCTCGATCATCGTCGCGGCCTGCTCAAGGAGAAAGGACTTCGGGCACTCGTCGCAAACTCCACGACCGTGCCGCTCGTGGTCCAATTGTTGAGCCCCAACATTCATCTGCACTCGACAACGGTGATCTACAAACGTCCTGAGGACCCGAACGATCCGCCGTTTCGTCGTGGCTGGCACCGCGACATTCGCATTCCGAAAGATCTGGGCCACGAACAGTTGCCACTGGTCGGCATCAAGGTCTGTTACTGCCTCACAGATTTTTCGCAGCCCAATTGCGGCATGACGTTGATGGCCCGCGGTTCTCATCGTCTGCCTGGTCCATTGAACATCCCGAAAGGCAGCGTCGATCCAGTCGACGTCGAAGTGTGCGATCTGCAACTCAACGCCGGCGACGCGCTCTTCTTCGAAAACCGCACCTATCACACGGCTGCTCCGAACCGCAGCGGTCGCGTGTCGAAAGTCGTGATTTACGGTTACGCGTACCGCTGGATGAAGCCCGAGGTGTATCTCGAAAACCCGGACGAGCAACAACTACTCACAACCGATCCGATCACGCGTCAACTGCTGGGCGGGTACCACGACGTCGATACGCCTCCGTGGGCCATCGAGCGTTGGGCCAGGCGTCACGGACTGACGCGAGACGCGGTGCCCTGGACCATCGAAGTTTGAATACGGGAGAACCGATCGCATGTCGCTGCACGATGACGAACGACTTCACGAGGGCGCGAAACGCCTGTTTGAGAGCCCGCGTTCGTTTTCCTGGAACCTCGTTTCGACGCGGCTGACGCAGTTTTCGTATTTCGATGAAATGCTCGGCCATCCGGAGTGGAAAGGCCGCAAAATCCTCGATTTTGGCGGCAATATCGGCACTTTTCTCGCGAGTGCCGGCGACCGTGTGGACCATGAGGATTACTGGTGCATCGACATCAATCCCGCCGTCCTCGAACAGGGGCGGCTGACGTACCCGCGCGCGCATTTCGTGCATTTCAATCGCTATAGCTCGCAGTACAACCCGTACGGCAAACGCAACCAACCGCTACCCGATTGCGGTGTGAAATTCGACATCATCCTCGCGTTCTCCGTTTTTACTCACGTCGACAAGAAGGAGATGGTCGAATCGGTGGGCGCGTTGCGACGGATGCTCACGCCGGATGGCGTGTTGGCGTTTACGTTTTTCGATCCCTGGTTCGATCGATCGCTGTCGGATCCCTCGCTGCGACGCGGAGCGACAGTGTTGCGCAACCTTGGACCACGCGGGCGAAACGAGATGGTCAAACGTGCGCGCTGGTTTGTTGTGATCGACGATACGTTGTACGTCGAGCCCGGAGACGCGATGTGCCACCAGACGCGTAAGGGTAGACCGCACGAGTCGTATTGCTCGTTCTTCACGTCGGATTTGATGAAGTCGCTTTTTCCCGGCGCGACCATACATGCGCCTGTCTGCCGCGAGTGGCAACACTGCTGCGTTATCAGGAATTGAAATGAGCCTGAGGTTCCACTGGATGCTGCCGAAGGGGGGCGAGGTCGCGGTAAACGGCGCGCAGACGCCGCGCGAAGCGGCGCGTTATCGCATTGAGTCGATGCGTGTCGACTCGCCGGCGCCCCGGCCCGACGTCAAGGGCTGGACGTACTTCGCGCGCCAGGCGGAAGAAGCAGGAATCGACTCGGTGCTGATTTCGTTCAGCCGTTACGAACCGGATCCATTCGTGGTTGCCTGTGCCTTGGGCCAGGCAGTGAAGAAGCTGAAGTTCATCATCGCGTACCGCTCGGGTCTGATGCAGCCGACGACGTTCGTGCAGCAGATGAACACAGTCTCAGCGCTGACGCAGGGGCGGGTTTCGTTCAACATCGTGGCGGGCAGCTCTAGTGAAGAGCAACGCGGGTACGGAGATTTTCTATCGCACGATGAACGCTACGAACGTGCTGAAGAGTTTCTCGCGGTTTGCAATGCGTTCTGGCGTGCGAACGGCGACGTCGATTTCGACGGCAAACACTATCGTGTCGAACAGGGAAAAATCGCGACGCCGTTCGTGTCGCCTGATCGCAAGTCGCCGGAGATTTATGTGTCTGGTCATTCCGAAGCGTCGGAGCAGCTCGCGTATTCGCAGGGCACGTGTTGGCTTCGCGCGGCGGAAGATCCGGTGAAGCTTGCGCCGATAGTTGCTCGTGCTCGGCAGCGGGGAATCGGAGTTTGTTTACGTCTGTGTTTGCTGTGCCGGGCGACGCGTGAAGAAGCGATCACGGTCGCGGAGAGTTTGTTGCCGGATGACAGGAAGGAAAGCACGACGACGCTGAAGGACGACTCGCAGATGTATCGCGAAGGAGCGCGATGCGGCGATGGTTCCCATTGGCTGAATCGTTCGCTGTGGGCCGGGCTGGTGCCGCATTACGGTCCCGTATGGACCACGTTGCTCGGCTCGCCGCAGGAACTTGCCGAGGCGTTTCTCGAATACGAACGAATCGGCGTCACCGAGTTCATCATTTCCGGTTGGCCCGAAGTCGATACCGTGAACGTCTTCGGACGTGAAGTGCTACCGCTGATACGACGATGAGCCTCAGATTTCACTGGATGCTTCCGAAAGGCGGCGAGGTCGGCATGAAGACCGCGCAGGAGACTTCGCGTGTCGCCACCACGAAGGCGGGCTCCGCCGCCGCGCTGCCCGACATGGAAGGCTGGGTACGCTTCGCGCGTTGTGCTGAAGAAGCGGGAATCGAGTCGGTGTTGTTGTCGTTCAGCCGTTACGAACCGGACACGATCTTCGTCGCCTGCGCCGTGGGCCAGGTGGCGAAGAAGCTGAAGTTTATCGTGGCTTATCGATTGGGTTTGATGCAGCCCGCGACATTCGTCCAGCAGATCAACACGCTGTCGGGCGTGATTGGCGGGCGCGTGAGTTTGAACATCGTCGCGGGCAGTTCGATGGTCGAGCAGCGCGGGTATGGCGACTTTCTGGACCATGACGAACGATATGCGCGTGCTGAAGAGTTTCTCAGCGTGTGCCGATCGTTCTGGTCCAATAATGGCAACGTCAATTTCACTGGCAAGTACTGCCGGATCGAGCAGGGAAAACTGTTCACGCCGTTTCTGGCGCCGGATCGGACCATGCCGGAGATCTATGTGTCGGGTCACTCGGAGCAGGCACAACATCTCGCGCTCACGCAGGGCTCATGCTACTTGCGATTGATCGATACGCCGGAGAAGCTCGCTCCCGTGGTGAAGCGGTTTCGCGATAACGGCGTTGAGGTTTGTTTGCGGCTCTGCGTTGTGTGCAGACCGACGCACGAAGAGGCAATCGCCGCCGCGGAGAATCTTTTGCCTCCGGAAGAGATTGGCCGGCAGGAGCGCCGCATACTTTCGAGCAGCGAGTCGAAGACGCTCAAGGACGCTCTCGCCGCGGCTGACGAGGTGGGTTGGATGAATCGTAACTTGTGGGCGGGGCTAGTGCCGCATTACGGATCGTCTGCGATCACTCTGGTCGGATCGCCGGACGATCTGGCCGCAGCTTTCCTCGAATATAAAAAGATCGGCGTGACACAGTTCATCATTGCCGGTTGGCCCAAGCTGGCCGAGATGATGATCTTCGGACGTGAAGTGATACCCCGCGTGCGTGAGGCGGAATCGCATGAGTAACCCTTTGGAACATTTCATTGCGCGATTGCGTGACGCCCGGGTCGAGTCGGATCCGTTTCCGCATTACGTTCTCGATCGGGTTTTTCCGGATGATTACTATCGCGAGATGTTGCGGCAGCTTCCTGGAAGTGCGGTTTATGACAATCTGTATGAAGTTACGGATTTAAAACTGGATCATTTTCGTCATCGGGACCAGCGCAACATGGACCGCGGTTGGACGGACAACCTGCCGAGCGAGCAGAGGGTTTTCTGGAATCTGTTTAATTCGTGGTTTCTCAGCGAGGAGCTTGCGCAGGCAGTGCTGGAGACGTTTTGCAGCGAGCGAGATTCGTGGCCGGCGGTGTCGGTGGAGTCGCAGTTCATTCGACACCGGGCGGGTTATTTTCTTGGACCACACTCGGATTTGTACACGAAGCTCGTCGTGCTGTTGCTTTATCTCGCGCCTGACGAGGGCGCCGAACATCTCGGCACGTCGCTTTATCGTCCGAAGCAGCAGGATTTCTCCTGTCGCGAGAGCAAACACTATCAATTTGAAGATTTCGTCCGCGTGAAGACGGCGCCGTACCGTCCTAATTCGCTGCTCGCGTTTATGCGTTCGGATATTTCGTTTCACGGGTTGGAGCCGTTGTCCGAGCGAGACGTTGAGACGACTGCCGGACGCGACGTCATTCAGTACGTCATACACGACAAAGCGGCGCGTGAAGCGCAGCTCGACGCACGGCGGCTCGCAGCGCAGGAGGCGAGCCGATGAGTACGCGTGGAGTCGTGTTTGTATGCAGTTCGCTTGGGGGCGAGGCGTTGCGTTGCGCAAATGCGATCAAAGACCTCGACGACGTCACATTAAAGATCTGCATAGCAGACAAGGATGATTTGATCGAAACCGCAAAAGCGCTTCCGAATCTCTATCGAATCGTCACCGCACAGGAGACCTTGCTCGCGACTGTTGCGGCGGCTAATGAGGCGCTGGGTTTCGATGCGATGAGCAGCGAAGTCGTCGCACGCACGCTCGACAAATCGAAGCTGAAAGCAACCTTGAGAGAAGCAGGCGTCACCGCGCCGCGCGACGCAATCGTGAATCGCGCGGACGATGCGCGACGCTTTGTTGAGGAAGTCGGGCTGCCGATCGTGCTCAAGTCGCTAAACGGCAGCGGTGCACTGACGACGTTTCGCGTGGCCAATGATGAGGAACTCACGCGCATCCTGCACCTGGTGACACCGCCGATGATCGCAGAGGTTTTCATCGACGGCCAGGAACTCTGCCTCGACACTGTCACCATCGCCGACGAGCCACAATGCTACTCGGTTTGCTACTACAACCCACCGATCATCGCCGCTGTCGAGAATCCGGCGACGCAATGGCGCTGCGTGATGCCGCGTGATCTAACCCCTTACAAAGACTTCATCGAACAAGGCGTTGACGCAGTTCGCGCGTTGCAGGTCGGAAACGCGATGACGCACATGGAAGGATTCATGAACGCCTCCGGCCCTGCAGGTTTTGTCGACGCGACACTGCGACCGGCCGGCGCGCGCATCGGTCCGATGTTTGGCTTTGCTCACGACGTCGATCCTTATCGCGTCTGGGCCAGAGTGGCGGTTGACGACGTCTTCGATGGACCACTCGAGCGCAAGTATGCGGTCGGCACGGTGTTTCTTCGCGGTTCCGGCTCCGGCTCCGTGGAAACCGTTCAAGGAATCGAATCAGTATTAGAACAACTGCGCAGCGCGATCGTCGAAGCACGCTGGCCCAAAATCGGTGGTCCAAAGTCCGCCACTTACACCGGCGACGGCTTCGTCACCGTGCGCCACCCCGACACCGCCGTCGTCGAAAACGCGCTCGACTTCATCGATCGCACAATTCGCATCACCTACAGCAGCTCACAGCCAAGCGAAACCGGCTGGAGCGAACGAATCGATAACTTTCGAGAACTCAACAAGCCGGCCTGGGATTTTGAGGTCGTCAAATAAAGAGGCAATCGTGACAGCACAAGCACCCCGAGCCTTCAATCGCGAGATGTACCACGACCATCCGGAAAACGTCTTCTACGGCACCGACGACGGTTACCAGGATGGCTCCTTCGGCGAGTTTGCCGAGATCAAGTCGCACTACGAGAACGTCGCACCCGAACGACGCAAGGACATCCACATGATTAGCGTCGTCGGTGGTCTATACGGCCTCAACCTGATCCCGCTGTGGCGTCCGACGCGGTTGACGATCTTCGACATCAACCCCACCGCCGTCACCTATTTCAACATCATCCGCCGCGTATTCATCAGCAGCCGCGACGTGGACCACTTTCTGCAACGACTCACCGACGGCGATTACGAGATCGCCAACGAGCGCGAACAGTTCGTGCGCGAAAACATCCGCCTTAAACAACGCGGTGCGCTGCCGCGTGAGCGCGGTTCAACCAAACGCCCGTACGAACAGAGCTGGCAATACGCGTTCGAACACTTCGATTTGACGAAACAGATACTCAGCGAGACGCCGCTCGAGATCCGCACCGAGCCGATGGAGAGCGACGGCTTTCGCAACTGGATTCGCGAACAGAACAACCTCTGGATCTATTGCTCGAACATCACGGAGTTTCATTACTTCGATCTCGACTTTGCCGATCCGTCGAACGTCGTGCTGTTGCAGATCATTTTTCCGGGCCAGGTGCAACTGATGGATCTCGCGCCGATCAGCGGTGGACCAGTGAAGGTGAATTTCGAGATCCCGTTGCGGGCGGAGAGGATTGGATCGGATGGTCAATAAAACACGAATCAAAACCGATGCAGCACCGCCGGCTCTCGGCACCTATTCCCAGGCCATTCGCACCGGTGATCTCGTTTTTGTAACGGCGCAGACCGGTCGCGATCCCGATACAGGCAAACTCGAAGAAGGTCTCGAAGCACAAACGCGTCGCATGCTGTCGAACATCGACGCGATCCTGAACGCCGCGGGTTGCACGGCGGCCGAC